>CAZMDI010000302.1:0-1532 GCA_964564995.1 uncultured Dehalococcoidales bacterium | reverse complement strand
GTCTGACGAATTCGCGCCAAGAGAAATCTGTGTCGCTGGTTTCCGGCATATTGGCCGAAAGCAGGTAGCGAAGGGGATCCGCATCGTAGCGTTCGAAATAATCTGCCACCCAGACAGCGAGATTGCGGCTCTTCGAAAACTTCTGGGATTCTATGGTGAGAAATTCGTTGGCAGGGACATCGTACGGAAGCTTGAGGCATCCGATGCTTTCCGGGTTATCTTTGGAACCGTAGCCCATTTCCATGGCAGGCCAGACGATGGTGTGGAACGGGATGTTATCTTTGCCGATGAAGTAATACCCGTGCCCTTCATCCTCCCAGAACGGCCTCCAAGCCTCGGGATTTCCCGACTTTTCCGCCCATTCGACGCTGGCCGACAGGTATCCGATGACAGCCTCGAACCAGACATACAGGCGCTTGCCGGGATAACCAGGCAACGGAACTGGAATACCCCATTCGATGTCCCGGGTAATGGCACGGTCATGAAGCCCTTCTTCAAGATACCTCGTGGAAAAATTCAGCACATTGGTGCGCCAGTACGGTTTTGTCTTCAACCACGCCAAAAGCGGCTGCTCGAAAGCCGAAAGCTTGAGGAAGAAATGCTCGGATTCCTTATAGTCGGGAGCCGTTCCGCAAGTACAACATCTAGCTCCGACGAGTTCAGCAGGATTCATGGGCTTGCCACATTGTTCACACTGATCTCCGCGGGCGTTGGGTGATTTGCACAGCGGGCATGTGCCCTCTACGTAACGATCGGGCAAAAACCGCCGGCATTTCTCGCACCAGGGCTGGGAGACACTTTGTTTATATATGTAACCTTTTTCATAAAGGCGCAGAAAAATGTCCTGCGAGATTTTTTGATGGTTAGCAGTACGGGTAGTGGTGAACAGGTCCCAGGATATGCCGAGCTTTTCGAAATCCTCTAAAAACGTCCGGTGGTAGTGTTCGGCCACTTCGGCGGGAGTCTTGCCTTCAGCCTCTGCACGGATAGTGACTGGAGTCCCGTGCTGGTCGGACCCTGAAACCATAAGAACTTTATCACCCTTGGCCCTGTGGTAGCGGGCAAAGATGTCCGCCGGGAGATACGCCCCTGCGACATGTCCGAGATGCAAACGGCTGTTGGCGTACGGCCACGCTACAGCCACCAGTATGTTTTCGTTCATTCATCTACCCAAATAAAATTCAATTTAGCACAAATCCGACCGATTGGCTAGGTAATAGATACAGAGAGAGGGGCGTACGCCCCTCTCTTGAAGACTGAATAAGCGATAGCGTTATTATACTTTGGATTCTTTGGCGGGAGCCGGGGGCTCCGTAGGGAGGCTGGCTTCGCTTTCGCGAAGGAAGGTCAGCATCATTTCACCTTTGATTTCCTTGTAATGGGCGTAGCCTTTTTTCTGAGCGCAATCGAGGCAGTAGCGCACGCTCTTTCCGCCTTTTTCCACCTCAACGCCCTTGGCATCTTCATCCACCATGACATATCGCTCGGGATAGGGGATCTTGCGTTTGCAAACGTCACAACTGACAGTGCCG
>CAZMDI010000301.1:0-1539 GCA_964564995.1 uncultured Dehalococcoidales bacterium | reverse complement strand
AACCACAGGCCGAAGAGAGCGCGATAGACGTGAGCGCCATTCCTCCTATGACTATACCGGCTTCCCTGAGAAAATCCCGGCGCGACAGCTTAGAATTATCCGTTTTGTCCGTTCCCACTTCGTTCACCTCGAGAATTATAACGCTCTAAATCAAGATTAGTTAGCAAAAGTTGTATATAATATGCGCATTTACAATTGAATGCAAAAACATACTACATCCGGCGTCTCGTTTTGTCAATCCAATCTTACGTTTTGAATACCTTCCTGTCCAACATAGCCAGGTCTTTCAGGCCCTCGGGTTCATGGTCAAAGAGGGGTATGCCCAGCAGCGGAACAGGGAATTTTTCCTGAAGAAGGGGCAGGTATTTCTCTTGCTGCCTGCGCCGGCTGTCGAAAAAAGCGTTATCTCCGGATTCAGCCGGGATGACCATGTTGACGACTGCCAGCCCCGTGTGGATACCTACCTGTTTTTTAAGTTCTTCAGAAGCTCTCCATGCTTCGACGATAGGAGTGAATTCAGGATACATCACGAACGCGAAAGTGCTCTTTCTAGGATCGCGCATCGCGGCGATGACAGCATCATATTCCTGTACGGTCCCGTCCGAGGTTTTTTTGGTCAAGGACCCGAGGTCGATGTAGCCATGCCAGTCGGAAGGCAGTTCCAAAAGCCTGATTGTGTGCCCGGTGGGGGCAGTGTCGAACACTACTACCTGGTAAGGTCCCGGGACCAGGTAAGCCATGAACCGCTCGAATGCAGCCATCTCTTCGGCGCATGGGGAGTTCAGGTCTTCAGTTACCGATGTGATAACGTCGTTCCCGAGGTCTTTAACGGCTGCAAGGATGCGTGCCCGGTATTCATCCAGCGCTTTTTTCTGGTCGATGCGAGCGGCATATAGATTCGGTTCGCCAACGATCGCTTTCGCTTCGTGCCCGACTGCCTGACCGAAAATAGCCTCAAGGTGGGAAGCCGGGTCGGTGGTCAAGATGAGGGTCTTAAATCCTTCCTGGGCCATGTGAAGTGCAGTCATACAGGCAACGGTGCTTTTTCCGACGCCGCCTTTCCCGGTAAAAAAGACGTACCTGGTTTTTTCGCCAGCCGCTGGAGTGAGCAGGGAATTGATCTGTTCACGGTCATATTTGATAGAAATACCAGCAGATTTTTGTCGGGCCACACCTGCCGAAGGGAGTTCCCGCGCGTCATTTTCGTAAAGAAATTTGCCCACTGCTTCCAGCAATTTGAAGCCATTGAGCTCCGAAGGCATTAAGGGGAAGCGGAACCTTTCGATAGCTTTGAACTGGTCGTCGATGATAGCCATGTGGTGTTCCTGTTCGGCCAGTTTCTTCTTGAAGAAGCCGTCGGTGCAGACCTCCGCCGGGAACAACCCGTTTATGATGAGAAGGTTGATGTTTATTCCAAGTGCTCCGAGCTCCTTCTGACTGCGAGCGGTTTCGAGAATGGAAAGGTTTTCAGCCTTGAGTACAAAGACAAATGAGGTTTTGCTCTTGTCCTGGAGGTAAGAGACGGCTTTCTCATAATTC
>CAZMDI010000300.1:0-1648 GCA_964564995.1 uncultured Dehalococcoidales bacterium | reverse complement strand
TACAAAACTATACATACACTTTTTCATCTTTGATCTCCTATTTGAGGTCGCCACCATTATTTTTAAAAAACTTTTGAACTTCCTGCAACGGCCCTTCAGCCGTTCGCTTAGCAAACATGTTCCAGAGAGGCTCAAAATGTATATCATTCAATCGGCAGTAGTCAACCCATGTTTCCGCTTCTAATGGTTTTCTAATGCATCCATTTATGTACTCAGCTTCTCCTAGAAAAAGCAGTTTCGACTGACCGGCCATTCTCGCGAAATCTTCCTGCGTAACCATCTTCCGCTGATCTATCAGGTCAAAAATAGAAACCGTAACCCCTCTCCCGTTCAGAAAAGCAACACACTTCTCCAAAGAGGCGTCCGGCGCGACATAGCCCCCAAAATACTCTTTTGCCGAATAGACCGCTAAATCAGCAAAACCGGCGGACCTCACAAGTCCAGCAGACAGGACGAAGAAAAAGAACAATATATCCCTTAAAAGCTTCATCTTGTCTGATTCGAAAAAACCGGCCCAGCAAATCGTATCGGCAATACAGCAAACTACTTTTGCTTGTAATAAACTATCTCGTCATTGACTGCAAACAGTCTGGCTTTGGCGAAAACATGGAATTTATCGCGTTGTTCATCACAGTCGGCAGTCGCATGCTTAGCAGCCGCTTCGAGCGTATCCCGCCCGCCTTCCATACCAAAAGCCCACCGCCCGTCCATGCCTACAGCCACCACACATACTTTCTGTCCAGGCAGTTGTGTGTACTGCAAATAGTAGGGATTAAAGGAATCCGGCGGACGCAACCTCGATTCGAAATTTTTAGAAGCACAACCGTAAAAAGCAGACATCAGTACGGACAGAAGAATAACTTTCACCAGTGATTTCATAACCTTGATTCCTCCCATTAAAAAATTAACCGACGTAGGGCTAGTAAACCGCAGAGCGCAGATGGAGTCAATATTAATGCCTGAAACTTAATTATTTGACCGCCCGCACCTTTTGCTTTCCCATTAAAACCGAACTCTGCTAATAACTGATGAGAATGAAGCAGAATTCTTTTACCATCAAACTCACTGTGGACCAGCAGACAAAGCTAGCTGTTCTGCTTCGTGCGCCGCGCTATATTCCGGTCGAAGTTCCGCACACCCAGATAGCTGTGGATGCCGGGACGTGTCGTATCAACCTCTATACTTCCGGAAAATGCCTCATTCAGGGAAAGGGTTCTGAAGAGTGGATCACTTTCACCCTCGAACCGGAAGTGCTCGGCGAAGCACGTATCGGCTATGACGAAGTTCATGATCCGGAAAGTGTCCAACCGCATATGGGTGTCGATGAAAGCGGCAAAGGTGATTTCTTCGGCCCGCTCGTTATAGCTTCGGTTTATACTGACGCTAAAAGCGTGGAGATTCTAAAGGAACTTGGCGCTCGCGACAGCAAGAAAATCACCAGTGACCGTGTCGCTCTGCAGCTCGCTTCCGACATCCGCAAGAAGCTCGACGGTAAATACGCGATCATCACCATCGGCCCGGAATCCTATAACCGCATGTACACGAAAATCGCCAACGTCAACCGCATACTTGCCTGGGGCCACGCCCGCGCGATCGAAAACCTGCTGGAAAAAGTACCCGACTGCCCGCGCGCCCTTTCCGATAAGTT
>CAZMDI010000299.1:0-1651 GCA_964564995.1 uncultured Dehalococcoidales bacterium | reverse complement strand
CCGCCCCCGGGAAGCAGAATCAATTCCCGCCTGGTGGTAGTGTGCCTGCCCATCGAATCGTTTTCACGGACTTTCCCGGTGTCCTGCCTGTCTTCACCGAGCAGCGCGTTTATCAATGTGGACTTTCCGGCTCCCGATGATCCGAGGAAAGCAACCGTTTTACCCTCGGCCAGATAAGTCTTCAAAGCATCCAACCCCGTTCTTTCCCTGGCGCTCAGTGCGAGCACGGGCACACCTTTCGTGACCGATTCAACGCTCCTAACCTGAGCGTCGGGATCAGGACACGCGTCGATCTTGTTCAGAACGATAACGGGAGCGGCCCCGCTGCTTTGCGCCAATATCAGATAACGTTCTATCCTCCGGAGGTTAAAACTCCTCCCTCCGTCCAGTCCATTCACTATAAAAACTGTATCGACGTTGGCGGAAATGACCTGCTCCCCCGCAAAGCTACCTGCTGCTTTCCTTGAAAACTTGCTTTTCCGGGGCAGGATACTGTGGATCATACCGTTCTCTTCGCCGGCGAGCGGTTTCAATACCACCCAGTCGCCCACCGCCGGATAAATATTCGTCTCTCGGGAGGTATACCTCATTCTGCCCGATAGTTTAGCCGTCATCTCCCCGTTTCGGCTAAATACACGGTACAGACCCTTGGACTCCGAACTGACCCGTGCGGGGATGGAGCCGGATATCTTTTGAACTTCGTAGTGTTCTTCAAAAAATAGATCCCAGCCTAACCGATTCAAGTATTCCTGTGTGTTATATTCCATCGCGTCCGCATTATATATCTCCAACCGTGGATATTCCACAGGCCCGTACTATCTAAAATAGCAGCTACCGGGTCGCAGGAAGCCGGCATACCCCAGGAAATTCAGATCCACAACAAGTTGAGCCCCATTTTGAGATTTAATATGTTTTTGATATTTTCATCCGGGATTTTATAACTAATACACCGCATCCGGTGCATAATTGTAAACAAATTGCGACGGGAGGACTAAAGACATATGGCCAAAATTGCTAACAATATCATGATGTTCAACCTCGGCGTTAACGACATGGACAAGTCTAAAGACTTTTATGTGAACCGGTTAGGTCTGAAAGTCACTAATGACATCGGGCACGGAAACATGCATTGGGTTACACTGGGCTTCCCGGAGGGTGGAGCGTCCCTGGTCCTTACAACCGTGTTTGGTAACTTCAAACCCGGGACCATGTCGATCCAGTTTTCCACTTCAGACATCCAGGGGGCCTACAAACAATTAGAAGCGACCAGCCCCGTCATGGACGATTTTCACGGCCCTGGGTCCGGGGTCAAGGGTTTTCAAATAAATGACCCTGATGGCAATATCCTGTCTTTGGTGCAGTAGGCAGTTCAAAAAAGAGCATACCAAACGACTTGCGCCCCGATATTTATCCAATAATCTGAAAGGGAGAATAAAGCTATGACCGCAGGTGAACCAAAAGATCAAAATCCCGCAAAAACACCTGATTGGAGAGATAAAACCGTCGACGACATCCGCAAAATCATCAAGGACGCCGACCCCGAAATAAAAGAGGAACCGAAATGGATGGGATCTCCGGTCTGGTCAGACAACGGAACAGTCTGTGTTGCCATCACCTGTAAAGATAAGGTAAAGCTGACTTTCGAACAGGG
>CAZMDI010000298.1:0-1671 GCA_964564995.1 uncultured Dehalococcoidales bacterium | reverse complement strand
ACGAAGCGGCCAATACCCTCATCACTACCCTAACCAACGCATCGCATCAGCAATCTATTTCATTGGTGACAAACAAAGTTTTGATTCTTTTCCTAACCAATAGCCTCAACACAGCTCAAGGCTGGGATCTGAACTATAGTTCGACCCCACTGGCGGTTAAGGAGAATGAAGGAAACTATCTGCTGATAGGCCCCAATCCTGCAACGAATTACCTGAATATTGAGACCAACCTTCAGGGAAACCAACAGGTTAGTATTGACATTTTGAATTCGATGGGCCAAACAGTAATGAGCAAAAAGGTGAACGGCGAAGGCGCTAAACTCAACGAGCAATTAGATATCAGTCACCTGGCACAGGGTATTTATTTCCTCAGGCTAACCGGCGAAAACCTAAGGCGGATACAAAAGTTTACCATTCAGTAAAATATTTCCTGTTAATAAGAGTGTTCATTTTTTGAGCACTGTTATACCTATATTTGTATTCCTTAATTTCTAATTTTGTTTTTATGAGCAATTCATTTGGCGACCTGTTTAAGGTAACAATATTCGGCGAATCGCATGGCAAGGTCATGGGAGGTGTGGTGGATGGATGTGTGCCCGGTTTGACTATTGATGAGCAACTTATACATCAGGAATTGCTCAAACGCAGTACTTCCAGGAACTTTTTTTCATCACCAAGAATCGAAGCCGATGATTTTGAAATACTGTCCGGCATATGCAACGGGAAGACTACAGGCGGCCCCATCAGTTTTATTATTCTTAATGCCAATCATAAGAAAAAGGACTACGACGAACTGGATAAGTTGTTTCGCCCGTCACACGCTGATTTCACCTATTTTGCGAAATATGGTTCGGAAGAAAGTGCGGGCAAACTGAATGCGTCGGGAAGGATATTCGCCCCTGTGGCGCTGGCCGGGAGCCTTGCCAAACAATTCATCCAGTCGAAGGGTATCTCGGTGATGGCTTATGTGAAACAAATAGGTAATGTGGCTCTGGAGCCGGGTAAGAAAATAAATCTCAATACAGACACAATTGAAGCGAGCAAAGTACGTTGTCCTGATAGTTCAACAAGCGAAAAGATGCTGGCATTGCTAACAGAAGCTAAAGAAAAAGGCGACAGCCTGGGAGGTATCATAAGTTGTGTGGTGAAAGGATGCGAGCCGGGTCTGGGCGACCCGCTTTTTGACAAACTATCGGCCCGCCTGGCTCATGCTATGTTATCTGTTCATTCGGTGAAAGGTTTCGAATACGGTTCGGGTTTTGCAGGCGCCGGCATGTGGGGCAGCGAACACAACGACCCTTTTATTATCAAAAATAAGAGACTTCAAACACTTACGAATCATTCGGGAGGCATTCAGGGAGGCATTTCGAACGGCATGGACATCTGTTTTAATGTCGCTTTTAAGCCTATATCGAGTATAGCTCAGAAACAAAAGACCATCAGCCGCGAAGCCGCAGAGGTGGAGTTTGCCATAAAGGGACGACATGATGTTTGTATTGTTCCCAGAGCTGTTCCTATTATTGAATCAATGACGGCGCTGGTGTTAGCCGACAGTTATCTTAAAAATCTTCCTTATGCGGAATAGCTTCAGGATACTATTTCTGCTATTCATATTGCTGCTGACTTCGGCAGGTCATGCATTGGCGCAAGACGAAAATGGCTGCCCCGATG
>CAZMDI010000297.1:0-1677 GCA_964564995.1 uncultured Dehalococcoidales bacterium | reverse complement strand
CCGGAGCTCAAGGCTGACCATCCTTCCGCTGCGGGGGCTGAAACTGGCACGGTTTTCGGCCCAATAACGGGCAAAAGCGGCGTCGTTCACCAGCCCCGATTCTTTCAAGTGCGCAAGGCACCCGGATATAATTTGAGTGTCAAAGCCCTTTTGCGAGAGTTTCTGACGCAACTCCTTTTCACTGCGTGGTCGGAAAGATAAGATGTTATGCGCTGCTGCCAAAGCCTTTTTGGACAGGTTATCGCGTTCAAGGGCTTCTATGCCGGATTGATTCAACTCCTGGTTCAAACGCAGCTTCGCCTCGAGTGCTACGGCGGCTTCTACACTGAAAGCATAAATCCCGTCCAGGTAAACTTTTACCTTTTGGAATCGTTGCTTGCTTGCCACCAGGCGAGTTATTACGGCCACTTCAATCCCTTTTAAACAAATTAAGCTGAGGCACCCGCCCCAGCTTAATCACCACAGCCTGTATAACCCGTCAAGCCATCCGGATCGGGATGGCAAAAGGTCATTCGCTATCGGTAAAACCGATACTGCTGGCGGTGACGGCTGCGGCCCTTACCTTTAGCTCTATTTCCTGCGCTAAGGCAGGATTCTGCTTAAGGTAATTCTTTGAGGCCTCTCTACCCTGTCCCAGACGAATGTCACCGTAAGAGAAGAAAGCACCGGCTTTCTTTAGCACTTCCAGCTTGGCGCCAAGGTCTACCAGGTCACCCTCGCGGCTGATGCCGCAAGAGAACATGATATCGAATTCCGCGATACGGAAAGGTGGCGCTACTTTGTTTTTGACGATCTTGGCCTTGACGCGCGTGCCGATGACCTTATCACCCTGTTTGATGGTTTCCATCCTGCGCAGGTCGATTCTCACCGAACTATAGAACTTGAGAGCGCGTCCGCCGGGAGTAACTTCTGGATTGCCAAAGATGATTCCGACTTTTTCTCTAAGCTGGTTGATGAAAACTACCGCTGTCCCGGTGCGCCCGATGGAAGCTGTAAGCTTACGTAACGCCTGTGACATCAGCCTGGCCTGCAAGCCCACATGGGCATCACCCATCTCACCCTCTATTTCAGCTCGCGGTACGAGCGCTGCCACGCTGTCGATGACTATGATATCTATAGCGTTCGAGCGCACCAGCGTTTCGCAGATCTCGAGAGCTTCCTCGCCGGTATCAGGTTGTGAGATAAGCAAATCATCCAGATTGATTCCGCAGGTTTTGGCATAGGCTGGATCAAGGGCGTGCTCAACGTCGATGTAAGCTGCCCTGCCGCCCAGTTTCTGAGCCTCAGCAATGATATGCTGGGCCAGTGTGGTTTTGCCAGTGCTCTCGGGACCAAAAATCTCGGTAACACGGCCGCGCGGCAACCCTCCTACGCCCAGTGCTATATCCAGCGCCACTGAGCCGGTTGGGATAACGGCAATCTTGGACAGATGGGCGCTGTCATTAAAACGCATGATCGCGCCCTGACCAAACTGCTTTTCGATTTGGTCGATAGCTAACTCTAGTGCTTTATCTTTCTCTGTGGTCATATTCGTCTGCGTTATATTACCATAAGTAGAACAAATGTTACAAGAAGTTTGTGTGCAAAAGAAAGGAAATTTGGCCTTGTGCAATGAACCGGCATTTGACCACTCCCCCTGCGATGAGTAAAATGGGCGAATGTCAGAAAGCGTTGACC
>CAZMDI010000296.1:0-1682 GCA_964564995.1 uncultured Dehalococcoidales bacterium | reverse complement strand
GCATCGAAGGCATCAGCAAGCGCTTCGGTAAAGTCCAGGCCCTGGACGGCATCAACCTTGTTGTTGAACCGAACTCGGTATTCGCCCTTCTCGGTCCTAACGGCTCCGGCAAAACAACCCTTGTGCGCATTTTAACAACTCTTCTCAAGGCCGATTCGGGTACTGCGCAGGTCGGAGGGTTCGACGTTGTCGGGATGTCCCAGAAAGTCCGTTCCGTGATAGGTCTGGCAGGCCAGTATCCGGCGGTGGACGACACCCTTACCGGTCGTGAGAACCTCGAGATAATCGGCCAGCTCTACCATCTCGGAGGAAAACAATCGCGTGCTAGGGCGGCTGAACTTCTTGAACAATTCGACCTTGTGGATGCCGCAGCAACCAGGGCTAAATTCTATTCGGGGGGCATGCGGAGAAGGCTTGATCTTGCGGCCACCCTCATCGCGAAGCCGCGCATACTATTTCTTGATGAACCGACTACCGGACTCGATCCTCGCAGCCGTCTCGCACTCTGGGAGGTGATAGCGGGTCAGGCCAAGGACTGTAACACCGTTTTTCTTACTACCCAGTACCTCGAAGAGGCAGACAGGCTGGCTGGCAGGATCGCCATCATCGATGAGGGGAAAATCATCAGGGAAGGGACCCCCGGGGAACTCAAGACATGCTGCGGGGGTGAATCCAGGATCAGCGTGACTCTTCATGACCTCAGTAAAACACAAGTGGCCGCAGACATGTTGAACGACCTCGCGCCAGGCAAGATTTTAAGTTCTACCGATACAGGGATCCTCAGCTTGCCTGCTGACAGGGGTTCCGGCCTGTTGTCGGAAGTGGTGAGACGCATGGATTCAGCTGGTATCATCCTGGCCGACCTGTCTCTCAAGCAGCCGACGCTGGATGACGTTTTTCTGGCTATAACCGGGCACACAACTGGGGAGAACCCGGCAGCCGCTTCAAAAATTACGGGGGCAAGCGAGGTAAAGAAATGATGACTGCATTCTCCCAGCTTATTTCAGATATCGCAGTAATGACGAGGCGAAACCTTATTAAATATTTCAGGCTTCCTCAGTTGCTGATATTCAACGCCACGCTGAACGTGGTTTTACTGCTTCTGTTCAATTATGTTTTCGGAGGGGCGATCAAAACCGGGGGTGTACCCTATATCCAGTATTTCCTGCCGGGGTTTCTGGCTCAAATCGTGGTCTTCGGTTCTACCCAGACCAGCGTCGGAGTGGCGGAGGACCTTACCAAAGGATTTGTGGACAGGTTCCGTTCCCTCCCGATGGCCAGGTCGGCTTTTCTCACCGGCAGGGTACTGTCCGACGCGGTGCGTTATGTATTTCTGCTGGCTCTCCTCGTTGTCGTTGGGCTTGTCATGGGGTTCAGGTTCGATAACGGGTTTTTGCCTATCATCGCCGGACTGGTGCTGATAGTCCTTTTCGGTGTGGCCCTGACCTGGGTCGGAGTTTTCATCGGGATTTCAGTCAAGGATGTCGAGACCGCGCAGGTAGCGGGGTTCGTATGGGTTTTCCCCCTCGTTTTCGCCAGTTCCCTCTATGTTCCTATCGCCACGATGCCGGGGTGGCTCCAGGCTTTCGCTAAAATCAACCCCGTGTCCTCCATGGCGGATGTGACGCGCGTATTATTACTCGGTGGCTCTGTCGCTTCGTCGCTATGGAAGATACTGGTCT
>CAZMDI010000295.1:0-1707 GCA_964564995.1 uncultured Dehalococcoidales bacterium | reverse complement strand
ATATAGGTAAACCCGTCGGAATATTTTCTGAAGGCGGATATAACACCAGAACTGAACGAAGGATTGGGGACATAACCCAAAGCAAATCCGCCAAGAATCACGGGGTCTCCGACCGCTGATGCCCCGGAAGAACCCAGAACAGCGATCTGAAGCCCTGCAGGTATTGCACTGAGTTTTATTACTGCCCAGTCCCGCCCCGCGTCCCCGGTCACCAACGTTGCGGAGATAGGCACGCCACCGTTGACCGTGACGCTGATGCTGGTCGCGCTTGTCACCGTATGGAACGCGGTGAGTATGTATCCCCGCTTGCCGATAACGATCCCGCTGCCTTTATTTTCAACCTTGCCTTTGAAAACATCCAGGTAGACAATCGATGGTGTGATTGCCTGGACGATACCGCTGAGGGCACTACCAGTCGAGCCTCCCGTCGCCCCCGTCGGCCCGACAGAACCGGTCGCCCCTGTCGCCCCGGCTGACCCTGTCGATCCCACTGAGCCGGTTGGCCCGGCAGGTCCAACGGCATGTCCGACGTCAGTAGTCGACCCATCGGACATCGAGACTATCAAATTACCTGAGCCGTCGATTCTAGCCCCAGCTATTTGGGATCCGTCTTTTGAAGCGCACCCTGCGAGCACCAAAATAACGCTAGACATGGCCAAAAAGGCCACGGCCCTACGTTGTAAATCCATGATACAAACTCCTCTTCATTACCCTGATTTCAGGTATTTCATATCAAGTAATAATAATTTTTACCTATGATACTCAATTAATCGTTACAAATAAAGGGATTATATTGCGCCGATGCGCAGGCTTCCGGGGCAGTCGTATTATGAAAGTCAGAAAATACACCTGGTTCAGCCCGATTTATATCGTTTTGAAAGTGGCTGCTGCAATAGTCAACGGTCTGATGACAACGAACGGGGGAACGATATACTCCGGGAAAAGGGAAGGGTTTTCCAATCAATAATTGCTAAACAGTCTGAATTTCGGGCAAGCCGGCCGATTGCAGCATAGCTTTCATCTGTTCAACAAGTTCATCAAGGTTGAACGGTTCCTTTACAAAAGCTGAAGCTCCCGCCACAGCGGCTTCCTCCGGGACGTTATGCTCTGCGTTCAGGATCATCACCGGAATCTTCGAGAATTCCCGCAGTCTTCGCAACACTTCGACCCCATCGATGCCGGGAAGAGTGATGTCCAGGAGCATGATGTCAGGGTTGATCTCCGGGAGCATTTGGAGGCATTCTTCGCCGGTAGAACAAACCGCTACTTCGAAACCCGAGATCTTCAACTTCAGGTTAAGAAAATTTACGATTCTCTTTTCATTGTCTACCACCAGAACCTTAGGCTTTTTAAGATAAGTTTCTTTCATCTCTCCAACCCTGTTCCCCTCAAGCATCAACGTAGATATCTTCATGTTCTTATACTCATAATAGTATTATCAAATCGAGTAAATCACCTGTTTCAGGCAAAATATATTAAATTTTTGTTAAATCGCGTGGCGCAAGGGAAAACCCTGACGGCATTTTAATTGTTTCGCGATGCCCGATCCGCCCGGGGGGACACGTGAAATGGATTCGCGCTTTGAGCCCGAGGTTGAAAATTATCTCTTAAGTCAGCGAACAACAATCGCCTATCGGCCGATAACAATGGGAAACGAGATTGCCACGCTTCGCCCGCAATGACAAACGGAGATTATGAGTCACGGGT
>CAZMDI010000294.1:0-1716 GCA_964564995.1 uncultured Dehalococcoidales bacterium | reverse complement strand
CAGTGCTCGCTGGGTGATGATAAAAGCCGCCGTACCCAACACGAGCACGAACAGCACCTCTATGAGATCACCCGTAAATCCGGTGTTTATCATCTGAGCAACTCGAATACTATCGTTATGAAAGAAAGGAACAGGGCTATCATGAAGAAGTCGGGCAACCGGAAGAAGCGTATCTTCGCCAGTAGTGATTCAAACAGCCCGACCGTGACGGCCAGTATTCCCATCTTTACCGCCATCATACCGGCCGCCAACAGCAGAGCGACACAACCGGTTCCGCGCGACAACCCCCACGGAAAAGTGACGTTGATAAGAAGCGCCATGAGCATGGTTTGCCTTACCCCCGCCGTGAGTTCGCCGAGGGCCAGTTTAGGCCCGCTCTGCTCGAGCACCATGGCTTCATGTATCATGGTGAGTTCAAGGTGTGTCTCGGGATTGTCCACGGGCACCCGCGCCGATTCGACGATCAGGATGATGAAAAGCGAAATACCAACAAGTATAAGCGTGGGGTAACTGAATATCGAGCCTGCCAACAGGGTCCTGAACATCTCGGGAATACTGGTCGTTTTTAACACGAACGCCAGGGCGGCACAGGACATGATGGTAACAGGCTCGATGATGGATGAGACCGTCATCTCGCGCGAACTGCCCATCCCTCCGAATGTGCTGCCCGCGTCGAGGCCCCCGAGCACCATGAAAAACTTTGCGGTTATCATTAGATAGAAGAACAGTATGATGTTTCCGAACCACCCAGTCTGAGGGATGAACACCATCGGCACGAACAGCGACGCCGTCAATATAAAAGCAATCCCGAGATAGGGGCTAAGCCGCATGATGAAAGATGAGTCTTCGGAATAGACAATCTCCTTGTGAAACAGCTTCCGGAGCTGGTAATACTGCTGGAGCACGGGCGGACCGTGTCTTCCCTGTATGCGGGCTTTCACGGTTTTTATAAGCCCCAGGACAAGCGGCGCCACCACGAGTGCGAACAATGGGTTGATTATGATGTAGATGGTCGTGTTCCAATTCATAACCACCACCCCACGCCGAGTATGACGAGCACCACGGCTATGAACGAATAAAGGATAAGAGCGTCCATGTCCACGTTATGGAGGTTGGATATGGCGCCCGCTATCTTCATGAAAAAACGGGCAATAGGCATATAGATGCGTTCCTCGAAGAATTTGAGCGTGCCGATCTCGCCGCTGCTACCCTTCGGGACTGAGTCGTATTTGTCGTAAAACTCGCGTTTGGACAGCTTTCGTGTGCGGAAGACGGGTTTGAAAACAGTCACGATGGGTTCCGAGAATCCGTCGCCCGAGTATTCCATCTTCCCCGTCTGCGACGGGATGCCGCAACCCCACGTTTCCGTTATTCGAACTGGGGCGCGAGCCAGGCGCAGCCACAGTAAAACGATGCCCGTCAAAACCAGAAGGAATATTCCCACCGGCAGCATATCCGGCAAGGGGAGCCCTCCCCGAACCGCCGAAACCATCTGGTACGAAAAAATCCCGAGCGCCACGCACAGCGTCGCCAGTATTCCGGGAGCGAGAAGCTGCGCGAACGGAGCCTCTCTGGCGACGCGTGCGGCTTCGGAACGCGGCCTCGCAAGGAAGATGATGCCGAAAGCTTTGGCAAAACAGGCGGCCGCAAGAGTGCTGGTAAGAGCGAGCGCTGCCAGTCCGGCCGTCAACAGGATTTCAAGGATCGGGCGGCCAA
>CAZMDI010000293.1:0-1722 GCA_964564995.1 uncultured Dehalococcoidales bacterium | reverse complement strand
CATGTGACTCTGGTCGCTTGTTCCACCTAACCTGCGATGTTACAATAACAAGGTAAATTTTATGCCTCAAAATTTCATCTTCATTAAGGGTGCGCGTGAGCACAACCTTAAAAATATAGATATAACAATCCCCCGCGACAAGCTGGTGGTGATCACTGGCGTTTCAGGATCGGGTAAAAGCTCGCTTGCGTTCGATACTATCTATGCCGAGGGTCAGCGGCGCTACATGGAGTCCCTGTCCGCTTATGCCCGGCAGTTTCTCGGCCGGATGGAAAAGCCGGATGTGGATTATATAGAGGGGCTAAGCCCGGCTATATCGATCGACCAGAAAGGCGTCAGTCACAATCCGCGTTCAACGGTTGGGACAGTCACTGAGATATACGATTACCTGAGGCTTCTTTTTGCCCGGGCCGGGCACCCGCATTGCCCGCAGTGCGGTCGCGAAATATCTATGCAAACGGTTCAGCAGATCGTCGATGCAGTCCAGATTTTGCCAGGCGGTTCTCGCATTCTGGTACTGGCTCCTCTCGTAAAAGATAGAAAAGGTGAATATAAAGAAGTATTTGATGATTTGCGCAAGAGCGGTTATGCCCGCGTTAGAGTGGATAACACCATCAAGGAGCTTGATACCGGGATAGACCTTGATAAAAAGAAGAAGCACACTATCGAAGCCGTCATAGACCGCCTTGTCATCGGCCAGGAAGGCAATCAGAGCCGGATCGCTGATTCGGTTGAGACAGCCCTGAAACTCGGCAAGGGCGTGGTGCTGATCTCCATCGTCGAAGGTGAAGAGCTGCTCTTTTCAGAACAGTTTGCATGCCCGGACTGCGGGGTAAGCCTGGGTGAAGTGGAACCTCGTACATTCAGCTTTAACAGCCCGCATGGTGCTTGTCCTGCGTGTACTGGCCTCGGGATCAAAATGGAGTTTGACCCGGACCTGGTCATACCCGACAAGGATTTATCCCTGGCAAAGGGAGCGATACACCCGTACCAGTGGCAAACCTGGTATTATTCCCAGCTTGAAGAGGTCGCCAGGCGCCACCATTTTTCCCTGAACGTTCCTGTAAAAGAATTGAGCAAGGAAGCTTTTGATATCGTCCTCTATGGCGAAGGCGGCGAATCACACAGGTACCGTAGCCGTTTCGGCAGGGAAAAGGTATATTTCGAGGGTTTCGAGGGAGTTATCCCCCGCCTGGAACGGTTGCATCACGATACTGAGTCAGAGATGTCACGCGCAGCCATGGAACAATACATGGTGGCTTCGCCTTGCCAGGTGTGCGAAGGCCGTCGTCTCAAGCCCGAAGCACTGGCCGTCACCATCGACGGCGTCAACATCGTCCAGGCCACGGGCATGTCTGTTAATAAGTCTCTTGCATGGATGGACACTCTTGCGGGCGCTGGTTCGGTCCTCAGCGAAAAAGAAAAGGTGATCGCAAAAGAGATTTTGAAAGAGATCACTTCGCGACTGCGTTTTCTGGAAAATGTTGGACTCGATTATCTGACTCTGGAACGTTCATCCGGCACTCTTTCCGGAGGAGAGGGTCAACGTATCCGCCTCGCCACACAGATTGGAAGCGGGCTGATGGGTGTGCTTTATATATGTGACGAACCGACCATAGGTTTACATCCGGCCGATGACTACCGGTTGGTAGAGACCCTGAAACGCCTTAGGGATCTGGGCAACAGCGTGTTGGTGGTTGAACATGACGAAGCTGTTATGAG
>CAZMDI010000292.1:0-1744 GCA_964564995.1 uncultured Dehalococcoidales bacterium | reverse complement strand
TTATGCTTAGACCAGCACTCAAAACCGCTGCCACTACTTAAAACTCACCGTTGTGCACTACCGCCAAAACGATGCTTGATGTCTTCGTATTAACGAGACCGCCTCTGCATTGGGCGCATAGTTTTAAGTACAACTCGTTAGTTATCACGATCTCCGCTCAACCCTAATCTATCCCTTTCGTTAACTTACTTCCGCTTTATCCCGTCTTGGATGGGCATCCGTTGTTTGACACCGGATAAGCCATGGGCGCATAATACAGCTATAGGGTGTATGGGTGGAATTAGAGTTTTCTTCAAAACGCCTGGCCAGTGCGAGTATAAGCTTCTCGGAAGCCGGCCGTCTTTTTGGCGTCCCCACCGGTCGTAAGTATATTCAGCGCCTGGGCCTGTTGAGGGCCGCCGATAAATTTAGCGGGCTTTTTGCTTTTCAGGCTTTAAAACTGCACCCGTTAAAAGGTGATCGAGATGGACAATACGCGATAACTCTCACCGGCAACTACCGGCTCATTATTGAGAAAATTCAGGAAGAAAAGATCCTTATTGTGGATGTGGAGGATTACCATGGTGACTAAAACTCAAGCTTACCCGGATATTGCCATCCCTCCCGGGGAGTACCTCCTGGAAGAGATAGCGGCGCGGGGTTTATCACAGAAGGAATTGGCAAAGCGCATGGGGCGTCCGTTGAACGCGATAAATGAAATCATCAACGGAAAGAAAGCTATCACGGTTGAAACAGCCTTGCAGTTGGAGGAAGTCATGCCGGAGATACCTGCGCGTTTCTGGTTGAATCTGGAAACTGACTACCAGCTTATTAAAATGCTCTTACGCAAGCGTTCCAAAACAGTGTGATGGTATTCTTTTCTACTCCCCCTTTCATCTACTATCGCGGGTCGCGAGCCGGGTCTTATCCTCGTCCGTTATTCCAGGGTGTCTGCGGCGTTCCCGCGGGTTGTGCCCCCGCTTTCGTTTTCGTCGGCTGCCTCAGTTCCGTTTCATCCTCGTCGAGCGCCACGGTGTGCAGCGGCTTCCTCGAGTCGTAGACGGTTATCGTCTTGAAGTTCCAGAACCAGTTCTTGCGCACGTCATCGATCTCCTCCGGGCTGAGGGGCCGCATGCAGCTTTGCCGCAATGGCGTATTCAGCTGCACCTGGTCGGGGATGGCGCACCGCACATTGAACTGCAGCCCGTTTCCGTATCCCCGGTTGAGGTCGGTCAGCATGACGTCGACCATCAGTTTCCCATTGAATTCCATCCTCAGCGCCTGCATCCCCTGGAGTATATCCGCAAGCTGTATCCCGGGTGCGGGCCTGTTTATAGTTTCGAAAAGCCGGGCGTCGGGTGCGTCCATCTTGACGATTACGGTGTCAGCCAGGCAGAGGTCCCTCCGCACGTCCTCACGCTTGAGCATGGCCCCGTTGGTGAACACCACCACCGGCAGCCCTAGTGCGGATTTCACCAGGTTGATGGCGGGGCCGAGGTTGGAGGCGAGTGTGGGTTCCCCCATACCAGCGAACGTGACGCAGTCAACGTCCACATTCCTTGCGGCCTGGACGTCGTCCGAGAGCTTCGTCAGCTGGACGAACTCCTGCCTTTCCGTCACCGGTTTCGTCATGGAACCCAGCTGACAGTAGATACAATCGAAATTGCAGGCCTTCTGCTCGGTGCATAGTAAATCTATGCCGAGAGACCTCCCGAGTCGCCAGGAAACGACCGGACCGTAAACCGTGGACTTGGGCATTTTCATC
>CAZMDI010000291.1:0-1747 GCA_964564995.1 uncultured Dehalococcoidales bacterium | reverse complement strand
CGAGATTTCTGAATGTGACTGGAGTTCAGACGTGTGCTCTTCCGATCTATCTGCCCGTCGAAAAACTCGCTCTGGTATCGGCGGCCTACGATTATGCCGCGAAAGCCCACGAAGGACAACTTCGCATGTCAGGCGAAGCGTACATGGAACACCCCTTCCAGGTTGCTCTAACCCTAGCCGAGCAGCAACTTGACGTCACTACCCTGGCGGCAGCCCTCCTCCATGACGTGACTGAGGACTGCGGCATCACGCACAAACAGATTGAAGAAAAATTCGGAGCCGACGTGGCACGGCTCGTAGACGGCGTGAGCAAACTGGGGAAACTCGCTCTTCCACTTCCCGGTGAATTGCAGCAGCGGCCTTCAGTTCGTGAACAACAGGCAGAAAATCTGCGCAAGATGCTTGTCGCGATGGCAGAGGACCTGAGGGTGGTTTTTATAAAACTGGCAGACCGCATGCACAACATGCGCACCCTTGCCGCGCTCCCGCCCGACCGCCAGAAGGCCATCGCCCGTGAAACCCTGGAGATATATGCGCCACTTGCGCATCGTCTGGGTATTTGGGAACTCAAGTGGCAGATGGAAGACCTGGCTTTTCATTACCTCGAGCCTCGAAAGTACAGCCAGATTGCCAAGCTGGTCGCTAACCAGCGTACCGAGCGCGAAGAAATCGTAAATAGCGTCATGGATATCCTTAGAAAAGAATTCATGCAACTCGGGGTCAAATGCGATGTTTCCGGGCGACCCAAGCACCTTTTCAGCATCTCTCAGAAGATAGAACGGTACGCCGCCCAGGGAAGGCAATTCGACGAGATATATGACCTTCTTGCAATTCGCGTCCTGGTTGAAACCATCCCGGAATGCTATTTCGCTATGGGGACAGTACACAATCTGTGGCACCCGATCCCTGGTTCTTTCGATGATTACATAGCTAATCCGAAACCGAACGGATACCAATCCCTCCATACGGCGGTGCTGTTCAAAGGCACCACCCCCCTCGAGATACAAATACGAACGCGCGAGATGCACCGCGTAGCCGAGTTCGGCGTGGCGGCCCACTGGCGTTACAAAGAGGGAGATAAAAAAGATATCGAGGTCGAGGAACGTATCGGCTGGCTGCGTCAGCTCATCGACTGGCACCGTGAACTGGCGGGGGCAGAAGAATTCCTCGAATCGGTCAAAACTGACATCTTCAACGATCAGGTATTCGTCTTCACCCCCAAGGGTGAGATAAAAGACCTCCCCAAGGGTGCGACCCCCATCGACTTTGCCTATCGGGTTCACACTAACCTGGGCAATCGCTGCGCCGGAGCCAAGGTGAACGGCCGCATGGTGCCGCTTGATTATCAGCTGTCCAACGGAAACGTGGTCGAGATTATTGCTTCCAAGAAAGATAAAGGGCCGAGCCGCGACTGGATGAGTCCTAACCTTGGTTATGTCAAGAGCTCGCACGCCCGCGAGAAGATCCGCCAGTGGTTCAAAAAGCAGGAGAGGGAGGAGAACCTCGAGCTCGGACGGGAAATGCTGGACAAAGAAATCAAGCACCTCGGGTTGGTAGTCGCGGACCGTGACAAGATAGCCAGACTATTCAAATACGAAAATATGGACGATTTTTTCGCCGCCATCGGCTGCGGCGACGTAAGCACCCAGACCATAGCCCTCAAACTGGCAGCCCAGGAACAGCCCAAGCAGCCGGTGGCGGAGCTCACCGTCAGGCCTTCAACCTCGGGTATACAGGTTTTGGGAAG
>CAZMDI010000290.1:450-1753 GCA_964564995.1 uncultured Dehalococcoidales bacterium | reverse complement strand
CCAGTCGGCCGCCGAAGTAGATGACTATAAGCGTGCCCATCGCCGCGGAGAAATCGACGAACGGTTCGAACGCCGACATCAGTTTGATGGCTCTGAGCGACAGATACCGGTAAGCGTCGACGCGGTCGTTGAACCGGCGGCTTTCCGTATCCTCGCGGGTGAAAGCTTTGATATCGCGGATACCCGACAGGTTGTCGGAGAGTATAGCATTAAGGTTGCCGAGTTCCTTCTGGCGCTCGCGGAAAGCCGGCCTTACGTATCGTGCAAAACCGCGCATCGAGAGGACCACGAAAGGTATCGGTATCAATGAAAGCAGTGCCAATCTCCAGTTCATGAAGAACAGCACCAACAGCACGCCGACCAGCGTGATTAAGCTCACGAAGACGTCAGGGACTGCATGGGCGATGAGGTCTTCAAATTGCCCGGTGTCGTCCACGACCCGTGTCATTAGTTGCCCTGTCTGCTTGTTTTCATAAAAGCGCAACGTAAAACGCTGCATGCGTTCGTAGATATACTTGCGCACGTCGGCTACGACCCCCCACCCGGCAACGTGTGAGAGGTACATCCGCACGAAGGTGAGGCCAGCTCTGACAACAAAGACGATAAGCACCAACAGGCTGAGCTGGCTGATGATGTGTAGGGTATCCGCCGTAGCGCCTTTGTCCTGGAGTGCCGTCAGCAGCCTCTCGATGATCCAGGGGACGAGCAACTGCAGTCCGACCAGTACGGTCATTGCGGCGATAGTGAATATCATGACACGCGTGTACTTGCGCACGTAGGTGAGGACAAAACTGATAGGCTTCAAATATCTCTCTTTTCCTGCAGGATCTGCGGTTTTGAATTCAATCAATCGTAAGGCAGGATTGGAGCTTTGTCAAACGTTGTGGAAGGGGATTTTCCGTTAAAACGAAGGCCTTGTTTTACGATTTTCTCCCGAAGGAGGCTCCAGTAAGATGTCAGGCTGATCACGAAAGGTATAAAATATTAAACCATCCGGAATAGTATCGGGACGATGACTCTTTCGATCAGGTTTTCAGTAATCGGTTTAGAATTTGTACGACAGGTACCATTTTCAGCTTGTAAATCCGCAGGGCGTTACCCTCCGTCGGTCTGCGGGAAGGCCACGTCCGTGAAAAGAGCTTCTACGACTGCTTTGTGTTCAAGTTCCTGGGAAGCCAGTTTTTCGAGGAGTGACCTTACTTCTCCTCGGACGTGGAGGTGGGCCAGCTTGACATAGAATTCGTGGGCGTCTTTCTCCCTGTCCGCCGCAAAAAGAAATGCGTCCTTGATGTCCATTTCAGCT
>CAZMDI010000290.1:0-440 GCA_964564995.1 uncultured Dehalococcoidales bacterium | reverse complement strand
CAAGCCCGGGTTTAGCAAAACGTTCGGCTATGTGGAAATCGCAAGGGTGTTCCATTCGCAGCGTTCCGTGCATCACCAAACCGGAGCGGTAGTTTTCCAATACATTCTGATGCTGTTTTTCCTGGAGAGTCAGGGTTTGAAAAGCTTCTTTCGCCGATAGACTTTCGGTCTTTGCCCAGAGGTCCGCGTAGGTCTTCTGAGCTTCGATTTCCTTCAAAATCGCCAGGTCGAGTATTTCTTTGATGGTCAGTAGTTTTTTCATATTTTTACCCGGTTGTTCTTAATTTAAGATAACACAAAACAATGGACTGTGTAATTGCTTGAGTTTGGCAATAAATCAGCCCGGCGGTATTGCCGCCGGGCTGATTCTTTCCACAGTGTGGTCTAGGCGCAGGCGAGAATGGTTCTCTTGACCATGACCTTGGCAATCTGGATCATGT
>CAZMDI010000289.1:0-1775 GCA_964564995.1 uncultured Dehalococcoidales bacterium | reverse complement strand
GGTTATCACCAGAACCAAGCTATTGAGCCTGCCTCATGGCGTATAGATTTTATTGCAATCGAACTTGACTCCTCTGCGGCTCCCAGGCGGATAGAACATTTCAAGGACGCTATCGGGGATGAATACAACCCCGCAGTTTGATTGTGATAAAATTATCCCAGGCGGCCTTCGAAAAATTGATATTGTAAATCGGTCGCACTTTTTATAACGAGCGGAAGATGGCGAAGATAACGTACGCGGACATAAAAAATAATTTCAGCAGAGAAGACTTGTCAAGATACGACGCCCTTTGCAAAAGACTGATTGTGGTCACCCATGCAAAAACCAATGTCCAACTTTGGGATATGGCGCAGTCGGGGCAGGAAATGCGAAAAATATTGGATGAACTCCATACCATCCGCTCGAGATATGTTTTTTTAAAAGACGAAAAAATATTCAAGGTGTGGAGTTTCAACATAAAAACCAAGCAGCGTGAAGAATTGGAATGGTGAGCTGAACCATGAAAGAACCACGATTTCCGGCCGGGTTCCTTCGCATCGCAGATGCCAATACGAACCGCATCGGCGAGGGCTTGCGTGTACTCGAGGAAGTCGCTCGTTTTGTTTTAAATGATCAGTCACTTTCGGAACGATTGAAAAAATTGCGTCACGAGTTATCCATTCGTGATCCCGGGACGAAACTGACCTATCTTTCCGCCCGGGATTCTCAAAATGATGTAGGTGCCGGGACACGGGTTAGTTTTCAAACGGCTCAACGTAATGAGTCCGAAATGGTGGTAGCGAACGCCAGGCGTGTCGAAGAAGGTCTGCGCGTGATGGAGGAACTCTCCGCGATGGAGGGTCCCGAAACCGTTAACGCGGATTACAAGGGCGCCCGTTTTAAACTATACGATATCGAAAAGGAATTGATCGGGCGTCTCGCAAGAAGCCTCTCCGTTTCTGGAATATTTGGTTTATACGCGGTTATCGATTCGGACTGCCTGAAAGGTCGGGATCTTCTGGAAATCACTTCACAGATTCTGGCGGGAGGGGTGAAACTTGTCCAGTTGAGAGACAAAATTACCCCTAAAATTAGGTTGTATGAACTCGCGCTTGCCGTAAAGAAATTATGCGTCGAGAACGAAGCCATTTTTATAATCAATGATCACATTGACATCGCTTTGGCCACGGATGCCGACGGATTACACCTGGGGCAGGATGATCTTTCAGTGAAAATCGCTCGAAGACTTTTATCCATAGACAAACTGATCGGGTGTTCGGTGACCACAGCAACGGAAGCTATAAAAGCGAAAGACGACGGTGCGGATTACCTGGCATGCGGGGCGATTTATCCTACCAGCACAAAAACCGATTGTCCCGTTGTTGGATTGAAGGCTTTGGGTGAAATAAAAGGGGCGACGGACCTGCCCCTTGTAGCCATAGGCGGTATCAATATCGAAAATATCGCGGAAGTACTTGCGGCCGGAGCCGATGCAGTTGCAGTTGTGAGCTCTCTCGTGCTGGCTCGTTCTCCGGTGATCGCTGCTAAAGAAATGCTGGAAAGGATTGGGGTGTGCCATGAGCAAACTTAACGAAAATATCGAGGTAATCTCAGAGCGTATCAGACTTGATTTTGCCGCTCAGGATGCAGCCCGGGAAAAAGCGATGCCCCTTAGCCGCGAGGTGATACGGCTGTCAGGGCATACCATCCGTTCCATCCATCGACATGAACTTGATATTGCGCGTAATACCCTTTCCGAAGCCCGGAGACTCCTGTCCGAAGCAAAGAATTCACTT
>CAZMDI010000288.1:0-1797 GCA_964564995.1 uncultured Dehalococcoidales bacterium | reverse complement strand
TTCAAAAACACCTCCTTGAGAGGGGTTTTACCGAAGTGGAAATGTTGGAAGCGGGACTTATAACTCAAAGCGACAGCAATAAAATGAAGCATGACCGTTTCCGGCATCGTCTGGTATTTCCCATAAACGACACCCGTGGACGGGTTATCGGCTTCGGAGGCCGCGCGCTCGACGAAAATCAACAACCTAAATACTTGAATTCTCCTCAAACTCCGCTTTTCGACAAAAGTTCCAATTTGTACGGGCTCGATCTAGCTAAAGACGCCATGCGAAAGGAATCACGAGCGGTGATCGTCGAGGGATACATGGATGTGATCCTACCACACCAACATGGGTACAGGAACATTATAGCTTCGATGGGCACGGCAATCGGAGAAAATCACATCGCTATCTTGAAAAAACTCACCAAAAACCTCGTGCTGGCGCTCGATCCAGATAGTGCGGGGGAAGAAGCCACATTACGCTGTGTAGGTCTGGAAAACAGCCTCGGGTCCGAAATCCGCGTAGCCATCTTGCCGGAAGGACAGGACCCGGATGAGATCGTAATAAGGGATCCTCAGAAATGGTACGACCTCATTGATGCATCGGTCCCGATCCTCGATTATTCATTCGAAAAAGCATCAGCAGGTTTGGATCTCAAAACATCGCGGGGAAAAACATCTGCTATCGAAGCCCTGATGCCCGTCGTAAACCAGATAAAGGATGTCGTACGCCAGACGTATTATGTAGATAAACTCGCTGCACTAGTCGGGCAGAGTCCCCGAAAAATAGAGCTCCTGTTGCAGAATAACAAAGCGACGCGGTTTACGAAAAAATCTCCGGTGGAAACCGCAAAAGCCTCTGTGTCCAATCCCTTGGAGGAATTCTGTCTGGCGGTCATCCTCAATAACCCTGGACTCCGAGATCAGTACGCCGGATTACTGCCAGAATATTTTGACTGCTCAGAAAACCGTGAAGTATATAATATAATAAAGATTTGTCAGGATACGGCCCAGGTTAAGACTCTTCTGGACAGCAGTCTGCTGGAACATTTCGATCGTATCATGGGACGCAAACTGATCGAAACCAAAATGGAAGCTAAATTGGCCGATGCAGTATTAAGACTGCGCGAGGAATACCTCAAACGGCTGGCTGGCAACCGTGCCGACACGCTTGCAATTGAAGAAGGCAAACAGCTTAAGGAATTATTTGTGAATAAAGAACACCTTGGTGAACAAAAGAGGAGACAAAAGTGAGCCCCAAGAAGAAATTGGATAAACCTGTTGAGGAAGAAGCAGCTGAAATAAAGGCGGTCGCTAAAAAGACGGGCGAGGAAGCGGAGGAAGAGGTTGATGAGGAGCCTCTGAAGGAAGAAATCGACGAAGAAGAGCTACCAACCAAGGAAGCTCTCGAGGAAGTTGAGGTCCCGGCACCTGACCTTTCCGTGCCCATTGAACAGTTCGAAGAACCCGGAGTAGTGGACGACCCGGTCCGCATGTACCTGCACGAAATCGGACGCGTGCCACTGTTGACAGCTGACGATGAGAAAAGCCTCGCCCAGAAAATGGAAAAGGGCAAGCGAGTCGACGAAATCCGTTCTTTTTTGCGCAAAAAAGTTGGCAGAGACCCTTCAACCACCGAAATAATGCAGGCCATGTTAAAAGAAATCGGTCAAGCGGCTCCTCTCGTTCACGCGCTACAAAAAGAACTCGGGCTCAAACATACTACGGGTTTCAAAAAAGCCGTGTTTGCTCCACAGATCCGCCAGGCTATCGATAACGAGATTAACCAGAACCGGCCGATGGCGCTTGAGCCAGC
>CAZMDI010000287.1:0-1845 GCA_964564995.1 uncultured Dehalococcoidales bacterium | reverse complement strand
GACCCGGACGAGCTGAAGGCCGAGGCCGGGAATAACTCAATAGCCGAAATTGCATCCAGGCAATTGGGGCTATCCGGGTCCGAGGAATTGCGGGAATTGTTAAAGGCAAAGATACATCCTTTGGAACAAAGTTTGAACCTGACCTCAGAGAATTGGGGCGGGTGAAGGAAGGTAATATGAAAAGGCCAATACAGGACGACCAGATCGAAACCATAAAACAGATCGAAGACGAAGTAATAAGGGAACTTCACCATGACGGACTCAAAACGGCATTCAAGAATTATTTACTAGCACTCACGTTAGCAGCTGGGGACCCTGACAAACTCAGCCAGGCGAAGCAAGCGTTTGAGCGAGAAAAGGCACTCGTCAGGGCCTTCAATCACGTATTACATACCAGCACCGAGGCAAGTTTTGAAGCCCGGATTGATAGGAGTTAATATGGCTGAAACAATTACACTTGAAACACTCGAAAGGCAATTACTGGACGCACTCGAAAGGGGCGAGGACACCGCCGCCCTAGAGAAGCAAATCAACAAGATTAAACAGGAACGGGTACGGGCCGCCTATATCGAGGCTCTACAGCTCGAGAATAAAAAGAAGCTGGAACTACGCAAGAAGCTGGCAGCCGACCAGGACGAAATTAAGGTTATAGCCCAGGACGTTAAAACCTTCCTGAACCTCAAGAAGGAAATAGTAGCCGAAATGGACTCAGTCTGTAGCAAAGTTTCAAGCCTAATGCGGCTTCGTAACACAATCGAAGGCCGCCGTAACGAAATAGTGAGGGACTTCGACCAGGCCCCCGCTGAGTTTGTCCCCCAGAATGTCATCGTGCCGGGGATCGTCAGCCTGTCATACATTAAACCGCCGGAAGCCAGCCCCTCAAATGTCATGGTAAGAACACAGCTGGCGACTTATGCCGACTTTCTCAGGGACGCCCTTCAAGACTTCACCGAGGGGACCACCACAGTAACAGGACGGGAAGCAGCGCCACAGCCCACCACGCCCCCGGCAAAGGGACTGACTAATAAAGCATTTGCCGGGTATAAATAAGGGGGACATATGTCATTAACTCAAGAGGACTCAGCTAAGAGATACATCGTCCAGGGGGGCACGGCTAAGCCGACGGGTGTCCCCATAGGATCTACATGCTGGGATGCCGATAGCAATATCGTCTATAAAACCTATGACGGCAATACCTGGGTTGTATATCAATCTCTATCCTAGCGCAAGAGTTTAGTAAATAAATAGAGGCCGGGTATCAACCCCCGGCCTCATGTTTATTCCGAGTCATTTATGCTATCTATTGTAGTTTGATTTGTTTGGTTCCGCACTTCTGACAAAAATCCATTTCAGGAGTCACTTTTGCTCCACACTTATCACAGAAAGACGGATGCGCCTCAGATGATGCCGGAACTGGTTGGATTGAATTAGTCTGGTCCATCCGTTCCTTTACTCGCTTAATTTCATTTTCCTTCCAAACTGTATCCAGTCCATCAACACTCGGATTTCCCTCTCCAGTTTCTTTAGGGGATAAGAGAAGCATTAATACCCCAACTACCGCTAAAAACCCGCCAGCTATTAACAAATTCCTTCTTGTATCCATTTTACCGATGTTATTGACAGTAATAGCTGGGGTTGAAATACCGTAACCATAATTCTGTGCAGGAACTGTAACCGTAACATCCATTGTAAACCCAATGAAGCCACACACTAATGCGGCAAGCATTAACAAGACTCCTAATGTTTTCATGTTTCACTCCTTGACGAAGGTCGCCACCAATTGGTCTCTGAAACAATAAATCAAAGTTATTAGAGTAGAAAGAAAAGCATGAGCGGAAGCGATAT
>CAZMDI010000286.1:0-1880 GCA_964564995.1 uncultured Dehalococcoidales bacterium | reverse complement strand
TGCTGATTCGTTATCAGCATCACGAGGCGGTCAATGCCCACACCGAGTCCGCCTGTGGGCGGCATACCGTATTCCAGCGCCGTGATGAAGTCTTCGTCGATGATTTCGGTTTCCTCATCTCTGGCTGAACTAGCCGCTGCACCGCGATTCGAGAGTTGCCCTGCGAAACGCCGTTCTTGTTCTTCCGGGTCGTTGAGTTCGCTAAAGGCGTTGGCGATCTCCATACAGCCGGCGTAAGCCTCGAAACGTTCCACAGTGTGAGGATCGCCAGGGCGGTTCTTTGCAAGCGGGGACATGTCCATTGGGTAGTTCACCATGAAAGTGGGGTTTTTTAATGTGGGCTCGACGAACGTTGATAGCAGATCGTCGATGAGGCGGCCGCGGTCGCGCGAAGGGTCGAACTGAATGCCTTTGCTGCGCATCTCGGCGGCTAAAGAGGCGGTGTCAGGAAACTTGTCATAATCTATGCCGGCCATGTCGATGACCGCCTGCCTCAGGTCGATCCTTCTCCATGGCGGCGCGAAATCCAGAATGTCGTTGCCGGAGGGAATCTTGTAATCTCCAGTTATGTCCTTAACAACGGTGGATATCATGTTTTCCACAAGGCGCATGATGTCGTTGTAGTCGGCGTACGCCTTGTAGCACTCCATCATGGTGAATTCGGGATTGTGCTTGGTATCGATACCCTCGTTTCGGAAAACGCGTCCGATCTCATAAACGCCGTCGAAGCCGCCCACTATGAGGCGTTTGAGGTGCAGTTCGAGCGCGATGCGCAGATAGAAGTCACAGTCCAGCGCGTTGTGGTGCGTGATGAAAGGCCGCGCCAGAGCGCCGCCAGCGCTGGGCTGGAGCACGGGCGTCTCTACCTCCAGGAAGTCGTGGGAGTCCAGATAGGCGCGGATGCCGGTGACGACGCGGCTGCGTTTGCGGAAAATCTCTTTGACCTCGGGGTTGGCGATGAGGTCGACATAACGCTGACGATAGCGTTTCTCTGTATCCTGCAGGCCGTGCCATTTCTCCGGCATAGGCTGGAGGCTCTTTGAGAGTAGGATTATCTCTCTGACCCCTATGCTGGGTTCCCCTGTTCGCGTGCGGATGACTTTGCCCGAAGCCTCGATAAAGTCGCCGATGTCCAGATCTTTGAGCAACGCTGAACTCTCCGGGGAGAGCATGGATTTATTGACGAATAGTTGTATCTTGCCGCTGCCGTCCACCAGGTTGATGAAGGCTAGTTTGCCGATGTCGCGATTGGCTATGACACGCCCCACCACGGACACTTCGACTGGTTCGACGCCGTCCTGCTCCTGTTTTGCCAGCAGATCGACAGCCTGGGCATTAGTATGGCTGCGTTTGCAGCGTGCGGGATATGGGTCAATACCCCGCGAACGTAGTTCCTTCAGTTTATCGAGACGTTGCTGCGCTATACGTTCGACGAGCGACATTTTTCAATCCTTCCGAGATAAAATGGGAAGCTGTGGTTCAATTGCCGGCTTCGGCTATTATATTTTATCCCAACTCGATAGTAAAGAATCTTGAGGAAATCGACGCGATACAGGGCTTGATGAAACCTCGAGTATCTAAACGCCGGGGAAGATGTGCAGAAGAATCGTGTTTGTCAGTCGGAGTCAACCAAGGGAGGTATTTACGTTTTCTGCGGTTAAGAACCTTCCAGTTTCAGGCTGTCCAGCCACAGGGCGGATTTGATCTCTTTTTCGAGTAAATGTCTTATGTAACTTCGGATAAGTCTCTCGATTTCCGCGATTGTGCTGAAATCCACTGGTACGACGCTGATGCTTTCCCAGTCCCCTCCCTGTATAAACCTCATCACCCCCAGCCCGTCAGGGGAAAGTGCATAGCCATAGTGCCTTCCAAGTTTCTGG
>CAZMDI010000285.1:0-1912 GCA_964564995.1 uncultured Dehalococcoidales bacterium | reverse complement strand
GGGCTCCCTGTCTTCACCTCCCAGAGAGTCCAATATGTTTCTGAACTTTTTCATACTAAAAATGCCTAAAATAGCTTTATATTGCCAATCGCCTGTGATATGCTTTAGGCATCTAAACGTTCTCATATTGAGGAGGTGTCTTTGCATCCTGATGACCTTTTGTACAGCCCCGGCCATGTCTGGTGTAAAAAAGAACCGGACGGCAACATCCGGCTGGGCATGACCTACCACTATCAGGAACAACTGAAAAACATCGTCTATATAGATTTTGTTAAAACGGGGACCGTTCTAAAACCAGGGACCCCGTTTGCTTCGTTTGAGTCTTCAAAAACTGCATCCGAACTGGCAAGCCCAGTCAGTGGCACCCTTATTGCCACAAACCCGCTCGCGGTGGAAAAACCCGGGCTGGTCAACAAGGATCCCTACGGACAGGGATGGATGGCGATGATCAAACCGGACGATCCTGAAGAACTGAAAAATCTGCTTTCGGCCAAAAAATACATCAGTATGATTCTAAGGTAACCTTTATATGCCCGAATTAACAGCTGATATCGCAATCATCGGCGGAGGGCCAGCTGGATACAGTGCTGCATTAAGAGCATCCAAATTGGGCGCATCGGTAGTGCTGGTCGAAAAAAGCGCACTCGGAGGCGCCTGTCTTCATGATGCCTGCATCCCAACGAAAACCCTGCTCCACTCGCTTTCATTATTGCGCTCGATAAATGAGGCGTCGAGGTTCGGAATCGACAGCGACCCGGCTGTCATCGACTTTGCAGGATTGCGTAATTATAAAAACAAAATTGTATCCCTGATGAACAGCGGGGTCCAGTTGATGATGCAAGAAGCCAGGGTCGTAGTTATGTCCGGTTCAGCAAGGGTATACTCCCCGCGCTGCGTTGAAATCCTTCCCGACAAAGGTTCTGTACAGTCGATAAAATCAAAAAGTGTCATTATCGCGACGGGGTCGATTCCATGTAAATTGAGTATTCCGGGATTTGATGCTCCTGGCATTCTGTACTCAAACGATATCCTCAAAATCGCACACATCCCCGACAGCCTGATAATCGTGGGCGGCGGGGTTGTTGGCGTCGAACTGGCTTCGATCATGAACGGTCTGGGTGCCAGTGTCTCTATTATCGAAATCATGCCGCGGATACTTTGCCGCGAAGACCAGGAAATTGCGCTGGTTTTCGAACAGGCCTTGAGAAAGAGCGGGGTCAAAATCTATTCAGGGGCCGAAATCATCAATCTGGAAACGCTCGATAACTCAAGGAAGATCCACTTCAAACGCGCAAATTCCGAGGAGATACTGGAAGCCGAATCCGTCTGCGTGGCTACGGGACAACAGCCATTCTTCGAAGGACTTGGTCTCGTCGAGTGTCAGGTGAAGAACACCTTCCGCGGAATAGCTGTCGATGAGCACATGAGGACAACAGCGCCAGGAATATTCGCGGCTGGCGATGTTACCGGGAACCTCATGCTCGCCTATGTCGCCATGGCTGAAGGCCGAGTCGCCGCTGAAAATGCTTCAGGACGCAATACAGTGATGGAATATGCCTCTGTTCCGCATTGTGTGTATGGCGCCGGGGTCGAATTAGCGTCAGTCGGAATCTCGGAGAGCCAGGCCCTTAAAGATGCCACCCCGGTGAAGGTGTTCAGGTCCAGAATGGTAGCAAATGCTTCGGCTACGATTCTCGGAGAGAGACGCGGGCTCGTTAAAATCGTGACCGGCGAAAACGGGAAGATACTGGGTGTACACTTGGTCGGTACCGGAGTTTCGAACCTGATAGCGGAATGCGCTCTTGCCATGAAACTGGGTGCCAGCATTGACACCCTGAAACAAACACTCCACCCTCATCCATCTCTTTCTGAATCCATCTGGGATGCTGCCTTGAGCGACAATAATTAACCC
>CAZMDI010000284.1:0-1917 GCA_964564995.1 uncultured Dehalococcoidales bacterium | reverse complement strand
CGAGATTTCTGAATGTGACTGGAGTTCAGACGTGTGCTCTTCCGATCTCCGCGGGGAAATCAAGCAGGCATTGTCAGCTTTCAGGCTCGACCAGACTTTCGAGCAATACATCGAACGTGTCGCGGCCAAGACGGCCGCGCTTTTCACCCTTTCCACGGAGAGCGGATCGGTACTCAGTGGGGCCCCGGAGGAATCCGTCGGGATCCTTCGCGATTATGGATATAACCTTGGTATCGCCTTTCAGATAGTGGATGACATTCTGGATTTTGTCGGCAGCGAGAAAGAAGTGGGGAAACCGGTAGGCGCCGATCTCGCGCAGGGTACTTTTACTCTTCCGGCCTATAAATTGCTCGAGAGGTATCCGGAAAACAATCCCTTGCGCAAAATAGCTGCTAAAGAAAACATGGATGAAAATATCCGGAAAGTCCTCGCAATGGTACGCTCTTCCGAAATAATCGACGAGTGTTACCGGTTGGCGGAGGATTATCGTAACCTGGCTTGCAAGGACCTGGACAGACTTCCGGACATTCCTGCGCGGCAGGCCCTGGTTTCACTCGCGGACTACGTGGTTAAACGTAAAAAATAGAACCTGACGGACGGGGTGGGATTTCTGGGGATCGATTTCAAGGTGACACTGAATATTAAAAGAAAGAGGGGCTTTACGCCCCTCTTTCTTTGTTAAATAGGTGACGTTATATTCAGGTAGCAGGCAATTCATTCGGTTGGGAGAGTATGCCTGGCAAGGGGTCAGTATCTTTGCCCTGGCCGCCAGACCCGCTGTTGTCAGGGGTTGCGAGCGGCGCGGCATCGGTGACAACAGCCTCGGAGGGAATCGGGATGTCCGAAGGCGGATTATTGAAAACGGCATCGAGGTCGGGACCTTCAAGAGTTTCCTTTTCGAGCAGGGCTTTCGCCAGCTGTATCAGTTTCGGCATATTGTCGGTGAGCGTCTTGAGGGCCAGTTCATGGGCTTCCGTGATGATACGGTTCACCTCGGAATCGATCTGGTTAGCCACTTGGTCTCCATAGTCGCGCTGTTCGGTGATTTCGCGGCCCAGGAAAACCATCTCCTCTTTCCTCCCGAAAGTACGGGGTCCTAGCAAGTCGCTCATCCCGAGGTTTGTAACCATCTGGCGCGCCAGATCGGTAGCTTCTTTGATATCCTGTGAGGCCCCGGTCGACATTTCTTTGAAGACCAGTTCTTCTGCGGCTCTGCCCCCAAGATACATCGCAATCTCTTCTTCAATGTATGAACGCATGTGATACAACTTATCTTCAACCAGGGGTTTTGTGAAACCTCCCGCCATTCCGCGGGGGATGATAGTCACCTTGCGTATCGGTTCGAGGCTTTTCAGCGTGTGTCCCACCAGCGCATGTCCCGCCTCATGGTAAGCGGTAATCTCTTTGTCTTTAGTCGTCATGCGCCGGCTCTTGCGTTCAGGGCCCATGAGCACGCGGTCTATGCTTTCCTCGAGTTCGGACATCTCGATGACTTTCTTGTTGCGGCGTGCCGCCAAGATAGCGGCCTCGTTGACCAGGTTCGACAGGTCGGCACCGGAGAATCCGGCGGTGAGTTTTGCGATGACTTCCAGGTCCACTTCGGGTGCCAAGGGTTTACCTTTGGAGTGAACTTTAAGGATGGCCGTGCGGCCAATGATATCGGGCCTGTCCAGGACTACGCGGCGGTCGAAACGGCCGGGGCGCAGCAAGGCAGGGTCAAGGATATCGGGACGGTTTGTGGCCGCCATTACGATGACGCTGACATTGGTGTCAAACCCGTCCATCTCAACCAGTATCTGGTTGAGAGTCTGTTCGCGCTCGTCATGGCCTCCGCCCAGACCTGCTCCGCGTTGCCGTCCCACGGCGTCAATTTCATCGATAAATATGATACAGGGGGCGGCGCGCTTGGCCTGCTCG
>CAZMDI010000283.1:0-1927 GCA_964564995.1 uncultured Dehalococcoidales bacterium | reverse complement strand
TTACTTTAAAAGATGTTATTCAGGCATGAATGCCGTGTTATTTATTTAATGAAACAGGCTATGTTGTAAAACAACCACACCGATTGGAAGTCTGAAAGTAATTTATTCCGGCAATCTCAAATCCATGAAATTGTTGAAAGGTAAATGCAGGGATCTTAACAGGTCTCCGGCATTGCGCGGCGCACTGGCCTTGTAGTGGTTATTGAAGAAAGCGAACGTCATATCCGAGTTGACGCTCGCTTTCCTCACTTTCTGGGATAATTGATTGATTTCGGATTCAGAGTACAGGTACATGTACCTGGTTTCGGTATCACCTTTCCACCACATCTCGGCATTTCTCCCGTGAAAGCGGAAATAAGAGATGCCCGACGTCGAAGGCACTTCAGATGCGATCGAAAAATCGAATTTGGGCTCGTCTATCTGCACCCAGCATACATTCCGTTCCCTGAGAAAATCGGATGTAGCCGGGTCATCGCTCCAGCTTTTGTTTCGGAGTTCGACTGCCAGACGATATTCTCCGAAAGTGTTCAAAATGGCTTTCAAGATATGTTTGCCATGGGCGTCTGCTGTGAAACTGGGTGGGAACTGTGTTAAAACTGCCCCCATTTTCCCGCTCTTTACGAGGGGCTCGATCCCTCTTTTGAAGAGTTCCACATCAGCGGGCGATATCACGGCTTGCTCACCTGTTGCTGAATGGTACATCGCAGGGTGGGTGAATTTCTGCCACAGTTTGACCGTGAAGAGAAATCCGTCGGGAGTGTTTCTTGCCCATCCTTCGGAGATGCGAGGATCGGGCGGACGGTAAAAAGTGCTGTTGATCTCTACCGTATTGAAAAAGCGGCTGTAATATTCAAGCTCGCTTTTAGTGCCTGGAGGGTAAAAGTATCCGTTCCAGGTGCCTTCCCCTTTGGGATAAGACCATCCTGAAGTTCCGATCCGGATGCGGTTTGCATCATTCATATCGAAATCCAATATAGCATACTCGAAAACTATACTAAGATTGACAATAGAACAAATGTTCTATATAATGCAGGTGTTCTAATTCGGAGTCAACCTTGAGAATTCTCTGCATCTATATCCCGCATTTCCCGTTGAACTGTGAAATCCAGAGGCATCCTGAGTTAGCAGGACATAAGGCCGCCATAGTCTTTGCCGAAGGCTCCCAGAAGCTCATATTGGATTATGCTTCCGGACTCAAATGTCTTCAACATGGTATGCCTTTGCAGCAGGCGCTTTCCATGTATGGCGGGATGGAGATACTACAGGCCGATATGCAGTATTACTGGAGCGTTTTCAATCGTATTTTAGATGAGTTGGAACTCAAGAGCCCGCTGGTGGAAGGCCTAGAACCCGGTAACATTTATATCGGAATTGATGGTATGCAGCTTATTTATTCGACTGATGAAATGCTGGCAAAAGACGTGCGAGAAACCGTGCCGTCGGCGTTTGAATCCCGTATCGGCATCGCTGAAGGTAAGTTTGCAGCTTTTATGGCCGCGTTTCAGAGCCGGGCCGGAGATATTAGCATATTGAATGGGGATGTTCCCTCCTTTTTTGAGTCGCTGCCCTGCAATCTCTTGCCGGTTTCTCTTAAAATCAAAGAAAGACTGCATCAATTCGGTTTTCATACCATGGGGCAGTTGGCCCGGGTTCAGGCATCCCACCTGCAATCCCAGTTCGGGCCGGAGGGCGGCAGGATCAAACAATTGGCCAGGGGGCATGACGATACCCCGTTGTATCCCCGCATGAGTGAAGAAACGTTTGAAGAATCTACTACGCTGGTCTCTATTACCGTATCACTGGACCTTATCATGATGGCGCTTGACTCTTTGCTTTCGCAGGCCTTCATCCGTCTTGGACAAAAAAGGCTGGGAATCAGCCGGATAACATTGTGGACTCGTAGCTGGCTTTCTGAACACTGGGAACA
>CAZMDI010000282.1:0-1986 GCA_964564995.1 uncultured Dehalococcoidales bacterium | reverse complement strand
CTTCAATTGGTGGAGGGATCTTTTGAGTTTGTATCCGAGGCTATCCTCATTTCACGATTACAGTGCCAGTCATATACGGGTGTATCGAACAGATATAATCATACCTCCCGGGTACTGTAAAAGTTATGCTTGTGGTGCCCAATGACGGCAGAGGATTATCAAAAATACCCGGGCTCACAGAGGTCACAGTATGGTCCGCCGTATCGAAATTATTCCACACGACCCGTGTGCCTACCGGGACCTGAATGGTGTCAGGGCTAAAAGTGTAGCCACTGACAAGGACGGTACTTGTTGCCACGCCAGCAATAGCGGGGGGGGCGGTCGTGGGCGGCAAAGCGGTGGTTGTTACCGGCATGACGGTCGTCGAATTGGCAGGCGGGTTAACGGCGGTTGCAACCAGAGCTGTATGGGTCGAAAATTGAAGAGTGGTGGTAACAGGGGGCGTAATGGTCGGCGAAGGGCTACTTGAGAGCGGAGATGCTGTTACACCACGAGTCGTCGGGTTATTCGAAGACGACGTGCCAGATGAGGAGAATTTGGAACAATCAAACCCTCCGGTCAGAAGTAACATAAGGAATAATATCGCTAGCGCGACCCTGAGCGATTTTAACATTCAGCACTCCTTTGTGACGGTTTTAAAGACAGTATATATTTCATCACCTTAAATAGTTATTAAATGCAAGCTTTAATCGTTGAAATATTGTGACATTTTAGTTAAACGAAACAAACCGGTATCTGGCCCGGTCAAACTCCATCCCCAAAAGACTCAAGGAATGAGAATTATGTATAATATATTCCAAGCGGCAATGATAAAGGGGAACCCCCGGACCTTTCCGTTTTTCGGGTTTCGCTCTCCAGAACAGGATCCTGCCCGACAATATGTGAGGTAAACGATGGAAGATGCTGAAGTTGGCGCCAACGCAATCAATATTTACGTTTATGCAGGCATTGCGGTTGGCCTGGCGATAGGGCTGCTGTTTGCACCGCGATCCGGGGATGAGACACGTGCCATGCTCAGAAATAAAGTGCTTCAGGTGCAGGCGAAAGCTGCTGAGGTGGCCGAAAAACTTAAATAGAAGGGGTTTGATACATGCCGGTTTACGAGTACGAATGCGATAAATGCGCCGTGAAGTTCGAGGTGAAGCGCGGCTTCCACGAGTTGGGAGGCAATGTGTGTCCTGAATGCGGCGGCCAAGGCCGTCAGATCTTTTTTGCAGCGCCCCTGCACTTCAAAGGTTCGGGTTTCTACTGCACAGAAAACCGCAAAGGCAAAGACACTGAGGCCGAAGCTATTAAAACGGCGAGCGAGGCGGCAATTAAACCTCCCCAGGTGGATGCGGCAAAACCGGCAGTCAAACCAGTTGCCTCAACAGCGGAAACCAAAATAGTCACTGACAAAAAAGTGCCAGCCTGATGCGAAGAGACACCGAACTCGTCGGAAAGACAGTCAGGTTGCGCCCGTACTGTATCGACGACTTGTCCAACGTCTTCGAAGCATCAGTGGAGTCATTTCGAGAAGTGGGTAAATTCTTGTCGTGGTGCCATCCAGGTTACACTATCGAAGAAAGCGCTGCCTGGATAAAATCTTGCGGAGAATCATGGGAGACTGGCACCGCCTGTGAATTCGCGATATTCGATTCCGTACACGGTGGCTATCTGGGTGGCTGCGGTTTAAACCATATCAACCATACAGACAAGTTCACCAATCTGGGGTACTGGGTACGAACGAGCGCCACCGGGCGGGGCATTGCCTCCGAATCGGCGCTTCTGGTTGCCAGTTTTGCGTTCACGGAACTGAAACTCTACCGCGTCGAGATCGTGGCTGCCCTAGAAAATTTGATGAGCCAGCGGGTGGCCGAAAAAACGGGCGCGAAACAGGAAGGGATACTCAGGAACAGGATAATGATAGGCGGGGGGTCCAGAGATGCAGTGTTGTTTTCCCTGATCCCGTCCGATCTGGTGATTGCTTAGAACCTAGGCGGAAAC
>CAZMDI010000281.1:0-1990 GCA_964564995.1 uncultured Dehalococcoidales bacterium | reverse complement strand
GAGTTCAGACGTGTGCTCTTTCCATCTCAGAGGCAGGTTACTTACCGTTTACTCACCCGTTTGCCACTTTTTCTTGCGACCCCGTTCGACTTGCATTGATTATGCACGCCGCCAGGGTTTATCCTGAGCCAGGATCAAACTTTCTAAGCCAATTAAAAACCGTTAGAGCGTTAGATTCTTGCTCCTGTGTTTCTAAGTTCTTCCTTCCGCTATCCAGTTGTTAAGGTGCGCGACAAAGCAAGGTAAATAATATCATAGCATTGTACCCTTGTCAAATAGGCACGATGTCATCCATCCTAAGCACGAAAAGCGGCTATTCCCATCCGCTTCCGCTTGGATAACTTCGGATTTATTTTGGAATAATTCCGGGACCGGTTTAATGCCTTCATTGTATACAAATCTGCGAAAATAAAGACCTCGTTTCGTCGTCGGCGGGTTTTCAATGGCACCTCAAACCATTTTGGCCCATTGTTGCAAAAAATACGAAATGCCCGGGAAGGCAAACCGAAGTATAAATGCAAATATTGGGCCGCTGTTTATCTATATGTATTTATGTAATATTATATTTCGCCAGCGGGGCCCTTTTTTATAGTGTCGAAACGATATTGGGGAATGTTGGTAAGGGGAACTTATTAACGGGTACTCGCGTCACCGGCCGGCGTGAACTGAGGCCTTCAGGATTCGGTTACAGATATTCATTTACCCCTACAATGTAATTGACAGCAAAATCCAAACCGCCGTAAACTCTGGTGTGGCTGATAGCCCGTCTCGAATGGAGGACCTGATTTGCCTAACATTGAAGATGTCGCGAAAGAGCTAATGTCCAAACTGAAAGAACATAAGGCGGACTATATAGAAGCGCACCTCGAAGACAGCGTCTCGAGTTATATTACCTACAGGGGGAAAGTGCTTGAATCCATAGGAAAGAGTGCCTCGGTGGGAGGCAATATCCGGGCGATGGTAAACGGCGGATGGGGATTTGTCAGTTTTAACAGCCTAGAGAACATCGATGAAAGGATCGAGCTGGCTGTTCAGCAAGCCCGGATCGCCGGCAAAGGATCGAGCCACCTGGCTAAAATCCCGGTGGTTGTGGATATCGCTCCCGGTGGTTCAAGGCAGAATCCGGTAAACATCCCGCTAGCTCATAAAAAAGAACTACTCGATGGTTACAATGCCCTTATATGGAAAACCCCCAGCCTCAAAACTTCCAATATCGGCTATGGTGACGGATATAAAACAAGCATTTTTCTGAACTCAGAGGGCAGTTTCATCCGCCAGGAACGGTCCGATGTTACTCTGGGAATGGCTGCAATCGCCTCGGACGGGAGCCAGGTCCAGCAAGCCAACATGAGCCTGGGGAGCCCGGGCGATTTCAGCGCCATGGAAAACCTGGAAGACACTATAAAAGAAATGGCGGGAAAGGCCGTCGGCCTGCTCTCAGCCCCGCAAGCTAAAGGCGGTGAATACACAGTGGTTCTTGACCCTGTGCTGGCGGGTGTTTTTGTGCATGAAGCATTCGGTCATCTTTCAGAAGCTGATTTCGTCTATGAAAATGAACGCATGCGTGAACTCATGGTCCTGGGAAAGAAATTCGGCCGACCGGAGCTTAACATCACAGACGGCGCCGCAGTGCCTGATCTCAGGGGGAGCTTCAAATATGACGATGAAGGGACCCCTTCTACAAAGACTCACCTTATCAATGAAGGGGTTCTGGTCGGCAGGCTGCATTCGCGGGAAACGGCGGAAAAGATGGGGGAAAAGCCTACGGGCAACGCCCGTGCCGTCAACTACCGTTTTCCCCCGATCGTGCGCATGACCAACACTTATATCGAGCCGGGCAAAACCACTTTCGAAGAGATGATATCCGGCATCAAGGAGGGGGTATATGCCCGCAACTGGTACGGGGGCACTACTAGCATGGAGATGTTCACTTTTTCAGCTGGAGAAGCTTTCATGATAAGGAACGGTAAAATCGCCGAACTCGTGCGTC
>CAZMDI010000280.1:0-2029 GCA_964564995.1 uncultured Dehalococcoidales bacterium | reverse complement strand
AGATACCGGTTATGTGTCCGCTGGCTTCCCAGACGCGGGGGTGCATCAGGATGCTGGTATCCAGTCCCACCACATCGTCGCGGCTCTGCACTATAGTTTGCCACCAGGCTTGCTTAATGTTACGTTTCATCTCGACCCCCAAAGGGCCGTAGTCCCAGCAGCTAGAAAGGCCGCCATATATTTCGCTGCTTGGGAATATGAAGCCCCGCCTCTTGCAAAGCGAGACCAGTTTTTCCATTTTATCGTTGATTTGTTCAGACAATTTCGATACTCCTTACCGTTTGTTGAAGGCGTCTCGCGCCTTGGTTAAGACCCTTATGAAGACGGCTATAATCACCAGACTTCCGATGACAATCGTCAATATGGAAAATACCCCCAAGGAAAACAAGTGCCTTGACCAGACACCGTAAATGAAGGCGTCGGCCATGATATAGGCCAAAATAATCTGAGGCATAAGTAACATGTTGCACATAAGCGATACCATGTCTTCCAGCGGGAATTGCGGGGCGCTCGTTTGAAACGCCGATTTCCCCATGCGCACTACAATCTCTGAGATTCCATAGGCAGTCGCGGCGCAAATGACCTGTGCGGTAACCATGATGATGATAAAAGCGTATTTGCTCATGTACATCGCGGGGGCGCCGCTGTTGTCGAAACGGAAAGCCATCGGAGAAGGCACACGAGCGACGAAAACAATTGCTGTAACGATGCTCACAGCAGCCAGTATAGCTGGCATGATGACATAACCTATTCTGAAAACAAGGCCCTGTGGTTTACCGGAGGCCTGGGGCATGACTTCACCTGTGGGGATTTGAACAGGTTTGCGGCGGCTCAGCGTCCAGGATATGAATAACCCACCAGACACCAAACCGGCAATAAAAACAACAATAATGATGATGATAGAAGCGGTGGGCATAAGTTATTCGTTAATCAGACAGTAAAAGTTACCAGCTTTGCCTTGCTATGTCAAAATTTCGAGACCAATCCAGCCGCAGCTTGTGAGCCTTTACCCGGTGATGTTAGAATGCCTTTATGATAGTTGAAACTCTTTCACTCGGAGATTACCAGGCAAACTGCTACATATACGCTTCCGAAATCTCGCGTGCCGGATTTATCATCGACCCGGGGGACGAGGCTGAAGTCATACTGGATCGAGTGAAAAACCTGGGTCTGAATATCGGATATATCATCCTAACTCACGGGCACCCGGACCACACGGGGGCTTTGGCGCGCGTCAGGGAAAAAACAAACGCCCTTATAGCGATGCATCCACTGGACGCCGGGATGTTGAAAGATAAATTCATGCACTCTATGCTGGGATTCTCACCCTCGGAGATCGTCCCAGACCGATTGATTGTTCAGGATGAGACATTAACGCAAGAAGATGTTTCTTTGAAGGTTATTCACACCCCGGGGCATACTCCGGGGTGCATCTGCCTGCTGGGAGATGCTTTGGTTTTCAGCGGCGACACTCTCTTCCGGCTGAATATCGGCCGGACTGACCTTCCGGGAGGAAACTCGGACCAGATAATTACCAGCATCAACGACAAATTGCTGACACTGCCAGACATCACTACAGTGTACGCTGGGCACGGTCTTTCCAGCACTATAGGTTACGAGCGGCAGGCCAACCCTTACCTTAACCGCGGGTATTAGTCTGGGTTGAGGCGGCCAAGCTTTTCCTCCAACCTCTTTTGCTGTACCGAAAGCGTCAGGTCGCTTCTCGTCTTTTCAAGGACACCGCGTAGCGCGTCGGTGGTGCGGCGCAAACCTCCCGTTATACTATCGGGAAAATCCATCGTCACAAGCACGCTGTAAATGCCGTCCATGTCACCCAGCAGTTCTTCCCCGCGGCTGTAATCACCTTTCCTCATACTGTCGAGCAGGTAGCGCCGGAGTTCGCTTGCTCCCTCGGCCATTCCATTAAGGTAGGCGGCATTATCGACGTTCAGATCATCGGGAGAAGGTATCTCTTCAATCATCACGAGTGCCAGAGTTATGCTTGCCTCCGCAAATTCTTTTTCAGCAT
>CAZMDI010000279.1:0-2086 GCA_964564995.1 uncultured Dehalococcoidales bacterium | reverse complement strand
TCTCCCGGGATACCGCCCAGAAGATAGTGAAGTTTATCAAAGCGAGCGGGTTGAAGGTCCAACCTGCCATTATGGATGACCAGATACGTATTCAGGGCAAGCAGATAGACGATCTCCAGGAGGTCATGAAGCTGCTACAGGCCCAGGATTACGACGTTCCCCTGCAGTTCGTCAATATGAAGAGATAAAGAAGCAGTTTCAGGGCTGCAGCATTATTGTGAATTCGAAGTGCGCCTTGGCATCGCTATGGTTGAACACATTCAGATGGAGATAACCCAAAGGGATCTGCCAGTATCATGTGGGTGTTCAGGCTGATGGGAATGTGTATCCCATCTCCCATCCCACACAACGGATTATAACATCAAGAAGTAATATAATTATAAAATCGGGGATTAATAAATACAACAATGCCGTATTTACTGGGGTAGTCCTCCACCTGAAAGGCCGGCTGGATTGGCTCCTTGAATCTGGGAATCTCCCCAGAGGCATGCCCCTTTGATATATTAATGCGGCCTATTGGCTGGGATGGGCATTCTGAAGGCTCCCAGAGGAAGTCGGCAAGGCCACCGAGGCTTGGAAACACCTCTTAAAAAGCGGGACAAAAGAAAGGGCCGCCGCGTATTTCGAACGAGGCGGCCCAACAGAGATAATTTGAATTAATATCTAGTATGTCGGGGTATACTGGAATTGGGAAGCGTCTCCCGTGGGAAGCTGTATAAAACCGGTTGGAAGGAAGACGACTCCCGAAAATGTCATGGAATTCGGGAAATCCCTGCAGGGCCCCGACATGATACCCACGACGTCTATGGTTTCGCCAACGCTCAGCTGTTTGAAGTTGGCCGGATTCAGTGGATAAGCCTTCACCAGGTCTACCCATACGTAGCCTTTGCCGGAAGTGCTTAACATCTGTTGTGTTACTTTAAATCCTTTGAATACATATGATTGCCCTTCATACCTGCGTTGGGCATCGATCCTGGTTATATATGGCGAAAAGTACGCATTGGAAAGGTCGAAAGGCACCATAAGTGTGCTGTTGTAATATAAAGGTGGTACGAACGGGACCACGTTGGAAAGGTTCTTTTGAGCGCAACTTGATAGCCCTGTAACGCTTGTCATCAATATGACACACACGACGCCTGCGGCCATGGCTCCATGGTTCAACTTTTTTAAAATTTTCATTTTAATCCCCCTTGATGTCGACCTAGGCCAGTTCCATCCAGTCAAGCCATTCCTTGGAGCCTACCTGGACGTTCTTGCCGTTGACGGTGACCCAGTCGCCGGAGCCGATCTGCTGTTGGCTGATGACGGTGCTTATAAACGTATCCCTGTACGAGCGGGTGAGGGGATAGGCGGATAGGCTGACGTTGCCTGTTCCGTCGCAGGCGATGCAGGGAACGGAGTCCAGCAGGACCTCAGCCTCGATTTCGAGGTTTTCGGGCGGGGTGTCCACGGTGTTGTAAGCGAAATAGATTTCTGATTCCAGGATGCTTGTGGTATTGGGAGCGGCTGTAACAGCCACGTCCTGCGAGGCGACCGTCTCTCCGGTTTCGATGTCCACGAGGTGCAGAACTAGGTAGCCACTGGCGGTGGTATCGGCATTAACGTTATTTATGTTGATGATAGGATCTGCATGCGTGACGACGTAGTTGGTGCAGGCGTCCTGCTGGGAGCTGAGTACCCTGCTTTCGACGGAAACTATCCGGACGTCCTGCATATCTACAGACTGGGAGAGGCTGCCCGTGCCCCCGCAAACGGGGCATGGAACCCGTACTAGGCTTGTGCCGAAAAGGGCCAGCACTATTACGGGGAAGAGGAAATAGTATTTCGGCTTGGCGAAAATCCGGTTGATGTTGTTCATAAGAATGCCCTGTATTTTCATGATAAAAAAACTTCTAATTCACTGTGAACAATGTACAGGATAACTAAATAAGAGTATGTAACCCAGGTTCCGGAATTTCATTCAAAAATACATAAAAAGTAGTCTGGAGAGCATTAGACAGCTTCAAGCTTCCCTGCCGCTTCGATCTCCTTTTCTTTTCGAATGCGCTGCCACGGAAGGACTATGGCAATCGCGAGCAGGATGAGA
>CAZMDI010000278.1:0-2142 GCA_964564995.1 uncultured Dehalococcoidales bacterium | reverse complement strand
TGGCGTGTAAGACCGTATACCTCGCGGTTCAGTTCGAAAGTCGAAAGAGCCGATATGTCCCAGATAAGCTGGTTGCGCTGGCCCATCACCAGCGTGATCTGCCGCAGGAATGCCCTCTCGCGTCTCCACGGGACAAATCCGAGGACTGTAGCCTCACCGGAAGCGGGATGGAGCAGCCCAGACAGCATCTTAAGCGTAGTGGTCTTTCCTGCCCCGTTGGGGCCAAGGAATCCCACCACCTCGCCGGGTTTAACATCGAAAGAGATCCCGTCGACAGCGTTGACTTCGATTTTCCGGCGGTGAAATAGCCCGCGAAACGCAGCCCGTGTCCCGCTCTCCTGTTCGTTGACCACGTAGACCTTTTTAAGGCGCTTCAAGCTGACGGCGGGTTGATCAGTATCTGTAACAGGATTCATAATCGTGCCCTCTGGTAAATTATATATCAGCCGTTGAGACTGCTCCAAAATCAGAGATTAACGTCAAAGAAAATGCCCCGGGTTTATCCGGGGCATTCGTTTGATGCCGAAAGCTTTAAAAGTGATTAGACCTTGGCGATCCCGGCGGCGATGTCGCCCGCGATAGGAAGCTTGTACATTTCCCCCTGGTACGCTTTGACCATCAGGACTATCCACAGGATAAAAGTCGCCATCCCTACTATGAAACTCAAAAAGGTGCCAAAAAGGTTCGAAAAAATAACCTGTATGAAGATGCTTAAGATGTTGAGAAATCCAAAAACCAATATCGATTGAGCGGCATGGAACCTGACGGATGGGCTTTTCTTTTCCAGTACCAGGAATACTATCCCGGTTATCCACCCCGCCACGTAGCACAACAAACCGGCAACGTTGGCTTTAAGACCGGTTGATGATTCGCCGCTGGCTGTTGTGGCAACCATGGGAACAGGCGGAGGCTGTTGATAACCGCCCATCGGTGCGTTGTAGGCTGGAGGTGTCTGGGGCTGAACCGGTGCCGTCTGGTAAACAGGAGCCGGAGGAGGGGGTACTGGAGGAGGGGTCTGGGGCTGAACCGGCGCGGACTGGTAAACAGGGGCCATAGGAGGGGGTACCGGTTGGGATGCGGGGGCGCCTGTTACGCGAGTGGTGCCACAAGCAGCACAAAACTTATCGTTGTCACCAACTTTGTTTCCGCAATTTGCGCAAAAAGCCATTTAAATCCTCCTGAGGGTATTTTTCGCCCTATTATAGCACGGCAGAAAAGTGATTTGGCCTGTTATTGTAAAATTTCTACAAAATTTTTGATTTGGAGTGCAATTGTCATTGCGCTTGTACCCGCGGTTAGAAGGGTAAGCGCAGAGTGGCAATCCCGTTCTCCAATCCCGCTCTTTGTCATCCCACAATGGCGTTTGTCATTGCGGGCGGAGCGCGGCAATCTCGTGCCCATCCCTACCTTTGTATCCCCGAATCTGGTCGCGATATACAACGTGGGTTTCTCTCTGTTAAGATTGACGTCTTAATATCTTTAAAAGGACACAAAAATGACGAAAACCAATTCCCCGGACGGTGTAAATGTGCGCCGGGCAACTCCCGGCGACGTCGCCGTGTTTTTAAAGCTGGTGGTGGCGCTCGCGGATTACGAAAAACTGGAACCCCCTGATGAAGCCGCCCGGACCAGGCTTGTCAGCGACATGTCCGGAGACCGCCCGCGCTTTGAAGTATACATGGCCGAATTCGAGGGGGAACCCGCGGGCTACGCCATCACGCTTGAGAGTTATTCCAGTTTCCTGGCCCTGCCCACGTTGTACGTCGAAGACCTGTTCGTTTTGCCCGAATACCGGCAGAAAAAGGTCGGATACTCCATCTTCGTCACACTTGCGAAGGAAGCGTTACGACGCGGATGCGGTCGCATGGAGTGGACTGCGCTCGATTGGAACAAACTGGCGACCGATTTCTACAAACGTGCGGGAGGGAAGCATGTTAAAGACCTTCAGTTTTTCCGCATGCTGCAACCCGAGATAGAGCTGCTTGCAAAAGGGAGATGAAAGAGGGTTTTTCTAAACTTCAATTTCCATTGCAGACAAAGAGCGGCAATTTCGTACCCCGACTAGGTCTTCAAAAGGAAATTTTGTCCCGAGTTGCCCGTGTCCCCTCGCGCCTTTAGCCACTCGCTCTTGATGGCGCTGCT
>CAZMDI010000277.1:0-2178 GCA_964564995.1 uncultured Dehalococcoidales bacterium | reverse complement strand
ATCGAGATGCCCTCTGTAAACGGGATAATCGAAATGAAGCTTGTTTTAAAAATACTGGCCGAAAGAGAAATCACGAGCGTTCTGGTTGAGGGCGGGGGCATTCTCGTAGGCTCTTTATTCGATCAGGGGCTGGTCGACAAGGTTTTTGCTTTCATCAGCCCAGTTATTATCGGCGGCGAAGCAAGCATGGCAGTCGCCGGCCGCGGTGTGGACCTGCTCTCAGATGCACATAGGCTCGAGAGGGTGACTACAACGAGGTTTGGCGAGGATATCATGATCAGCGGCTATGTCGCTGGTCGATAAAATCCATTTCGTTCGTCTCGAATTTATGTTCACCGGAATTGTAGAAGAAATCGGCCAGGTGGTTTCGTTCGACCATCATTCGTTGACTGTCCGCGGCCACAAGATTCTACAAGGTATTGAGCTCGGGGGCAGCGTTGCTGTAAACGGTATTTGTCTTACCGTTACCCGGTTTGATGCAGCCTCGTTTACGGTTGACATAATGGAAGAAACTATAGAGCGTACAAATCTTTTCAAGCTGAAACATGGTGATGAAGTCAATCTGGAAGGGGCGCTTACTCTTTCAAAAGGCCTGGGCGGGCATCTGGTCCAGGGTCACATCGACGGTACCGGAACGGTCAAAACCATTAGGGCACGGGACGGTTCCCTTCTTGTAACGATTGATGCTCCGGAACACGTGATGCGCTATATCGTCGAAAAAGGGTTTGTCGCGGTTGATGGTATTAGCCTGACGGTTGTGGAGCGTTCTAGTTCTAATTTCTCGATATCAATAGTTGGGTTTACAAAGGGAAACACGATTCTCGGAACGATCAAGGTTGGGGACATCGTAAACCTTGAAGCCGATATCATAGGCAAATATGTCGAACAATTTGTGATAGGCAAAAAAGAAGGCCTTAGCATGGATTTCCTCGAAGACAATGGTTTCTTGAGCGGTTGATGTGCTAAAGTGAGAGTATTATGGTATTTGCAAGTATTGAAGAGGCGATAGCCGAGATAAAAGTTGGAAGATTTGTAATCGTTGTCGATGATGAAAGCCGTGAGAATGAAGGCGACCTCATCATGGCAGCGGAGAAAGTTACGTCCGAGGCCATAAATTATATGGCCGTTAACGCGCGCGGTCTTATTTGCGCTCCAATGACAGGGCAGCGACTCGATGAGCTCAAGATTCCCTTGATGGTGACTGACAATACCTCCGCCCATACCACGGCTTTTACTGTTTCTGTGGAAGCGCGGTACGGGGTGACTACGGGGATCTCCGCCCAGGACAGGGCAACGACTATCAAGGCGCTCATAGATCTGTCCAGCAAACCTGAAGATATTGCCCGCCCTGGGCACATATTTCCGTTGCGCGCAAAAGACGGCGGTGTGCTGGTCAGGGCTGGCCACACCGAAACTACTGTGGATTTTGCACGTTTGGCGGGGTTATACCCGGCTGGCGTCTGCTGCGAAATCATGAATGAAGACGGAAGCATGGCCAGATTGCCCCAGCTTGAACTACTTGCCAAAAAACTGGATTTGAAGATAGTCAGCGTGGCCGAGCTGATCGCCTACCGACGCCGACATGAGAAATTGGTCCACCTGGTTACCGAAACCAAACTTCCTACACCGTTTGGTGAATTCAAGGCATTTGCGTACCGGAGTGATATTGAAGCCGGAGAACACCTTGCCCTGGTGATGGGGGATATCAAGGATGGGGCCCCTGTTCTTGTGCGTGTGCACAGCGAGTGCCTGACCGGGGATGTGTTCGGGAGTCAGCGGTGTGATTGCGGCGAGCAGCTTGATCTTGCTATGAAAATGATCTCTGAAGAAAAACGGGGCGTTATCCTCTATATGCGACAAGAGGGCCGCGGCATAGGGTTCCACAACAAGCTGTGTGCTTATGCATTGCAGGATAAGGGCCTCGATACGGTTGAGGCGAACCTGTCTCTCGGGTTCGATGCCGACCTCCGTGATTACGGGATAGGGGCTCAGATACTGGCAGATCTCGGTTTGAAAGAGATTCGCCTCCTGACTAACAACCCCAAGAAAGTTGTCGGTCTTGAGGGTTATGGTCTGAGAGTGAATCAGACTGTGCCTATCATAGTTGAACCTAACCCGCATAACCGCAAATAGATCGGAAGAGCACACGTCTGAACTCCAGTCACATTCAGAAATCTC
>CAZMDI010000276.1:0-2220 GCA_964564995.1 uncultured Dehalococcoidales bacterium | reverse complement strand
GTTCGCAGAATCCTACAAACTGCTCAAGGGCGCCGGCAGTGATTCGCATTCCATCGGTGAGCTGGGAAGGGCTTTCATCACCATCCCGGATTTTGAAGATCCTGATAGTTTTCTCAAAGCGATGTCGGAGGCCGAGATACACGGCCGTCGCCCGAATCCGGCCATCTATGCGCGCAGCCTCATCCGCCGGAGCAAAAAAAAGATCAAAAAACTGTTCCCCGAATCCGGGAGAGCTAAGACGAAAATTTAACACGGGGTCTGGAGTTTGCTCAGAATGTACTGCATTGGATGGTTTTAAACCGGACGGGATGAGACAGCACGGGACCTGCTTACCGCAGTCGTTAATGCTATCAAAAGCGGGTAAATAGAAGCTGAAATAAACTTCGCATCTTGCGGCCGTGACGAGGGCGAATCTTCCGAGAGCGACGCCTTTATTAACCGGGTTCACGCTTACGGTCTGCATCTTGTTGGATTTTCATATTCCCGTTTCAGAGAGAGTTCGCATGCTGAGGCTTCTCTTGGGGACGCCTTCCCTTCATGGCGTGTCGCTTACGATTGGGAGGTAATGACTCTGATTGATGGGTTGGACCCAGAATCGTGCGTGCTTGCAGGTTACATGCATGATTGTTGGTCCTGAGATGTGCCAACGTTATACGATGATCAATTTACATCCGGCGCTACCAGGGGGGGCCAACCGGAACCTGGCAAGACGAAATCTGACATCTTATCGGGCAACATTCCGCTGAAATCGGGTTAATGATGCATCTGGTCACCCCAGAGTTGGACAGCGGTCCAGTTGTGAGTTATTGCCGTTTGCCTTTGCGAGGTACCGCGAAATATGTGATGGAATATTTGGCTGACGTGCCACGCGCATCAATTCAAAAAATGTGTTACTTATGTTCGTGGAGACTGTTCGTCTTCCCTGTACCCATGATCAGGCATTTGCTTTCCATCAATCAATATCATCCGATCAGATATCTCTGTACGCCCAGATGCTATGAGATCGTGTACGGCAAACGGGTAAACCTGCCAGTCTCCGAATACCTTGAGTGCTTTCTGGAGATTTTCGCAAAGTTGTTTCATGGTTTCTTTTTGTTCCGCGTCGGCTGCTTTTTCAAAAACCTCATAGGTGGTGAGACTGTGGTCTTTCGCGAAAGCTGTTACTTTTTGAAACCCTTCAATCTGCCCTTTTATTCCTTCTGATTCTAATAAATTGAGCGCAGAGTCGATTCTGAGCGCTTTAGATTGAGCTAACACGGGTCCAGTGTCTTCCCCCTTGTCAACAATAAACACTGTTGACCTTAACACATTATCTCCAATTAATATCGCTTTGGCAGTGGGTATCCAGTACAAACCCGCATAACCTTTTGTGGTATCCCCCGGATGAATATTCAAGATTTTTGGATAGTATCTTTCTACCGTCCAATCAGTCAACCACTGATCATACCCTGCCAGGCAGATCAGGTCAGGTGTTTTTTGGATCCTATCTTCTATGAGTTTCCAGACGTCTTGTTCATACCGTCCTCTCTCCGGACAATTTCTGGGTATGCTGCTGGAACCAATTCTATTTCTTGCAGCTTTAATGTACGGTATGTGGCTTAGTTCGATTATGACATGGTTATTTGATCTGGCCTTTTCCACCCCTTCGCAACCTGGCCTGTTAGTGAATACAACATATTCGTGATTTGGATCACGTTCAACAATGCGTTGGTAATTTGTCCCTGAACCAGAAACAAAACAGACGACAGTCATCCTGCTACTATGCGTTTTTGGGCTAAATATCATTTGCTTCACGGGATAATCACGCTAATAACATTGAGCAAATATAGTGTGTTTCCACGAACAAATATAACCCATAATATTATACGAAAGGTTCAATGAAATTGATGAAATAACTAATAAATGAGCCAAGTCCTCCAACAGCCACTTTCCCCATTTTTCAACTTTCCTCAAAAGCAAGCATCTTAATCAACCCCATGGTAGATCCTGAGGCGGTATTGCACTCATCACTAACTGAAATAACCTTGCGGACATTGTTCCCCACAATAAACCTGTTTACCAGATCATCCAGTTGGTTGAGTTCAAGCACGGTCTGTAATAACTAAATTTCCGATGCGAATGTCTAAACTAGTATCATGCTATTACAGCTACTTTTTTGGGTATCAATATTCACGCGCGCCGCTGGTAACAATCACGGAACCAGATATTCGTCTCCCCGAA
>CAZMDI010000275.1:0-2230 GCA_964564995.1 uncultured Dehalococcoidales bacterium | reverse complement strand
GTGCGAAGCTCAACAACTCCTTATCGATTGCGGCAGCTGCCCAACCGAAAAGGACTATTTTCGTGTTGTCGTGCAGTTTATTTATGGTCTCTGCGATTTCAAGGGCAGGCGAGATCGCCTCCCGTTCTTCAACTTCCAAAGCAAAGACTGGTGCGTTTAGCTTTTTGACGTATGAAACGAGGTTGAAACGCTTTCCCTGAATTAAGGAAGCCATGTCGACGATGCGGATCTTCCTGTCTGACTTGTTGAGCTCGTTAGCTGCTAAAAGCAGGTCCGCGTCCTGTGAACTATCTCTGGTGGGTGAGGCGGCATCAGGGACCGGAGGCCGGAGCAAAGATTTTTCGTGGTAATTGTATATTGATGGCACACGAACCACGATGATATCGCTTTTTTGCATTTATTTCTTTCAGGCGCACGCGAAGCGTGACCGAGGTATTTATGGGGTAATTATATCATCTGGCAGATTATTCCGTGTGGGTGAGTGCAATAGGTGGCTTGCGCTGGGGCGTCCATTTTTGATAGACTATTACCTCGGTGGGCCGCTAGCTCATTTGGTAGAGCACTTGACTTTTAATCAAGTGGTGCTGGGTTCGAGCCCCAGGCGGCTCACTCTTAAATTCCACCGAATTGCCAACGAAATTACCAACATTTTCTTCAGATTCTTAATTCACATCACCTGACGCATAGTAAAAATATCAGATGCCTCTTGCTGCAATCCGGGCATTTCCAGTCAATGAGTATTTAGGGTTATTACAATGCCGGCGTAGTTCAAATTGGCTGATTCGGTAATCAGCCCAGAAAATCGTTCCTGTTGCGCAACTAGGCAAAACCATGTAAATTGGAAATACAATTGAGTTGAATAAGGCAGATATGAACGTTTCACAAACGGTTGGCAAAAACTGGCGTTACCTTTTGTTTGTTGCCGTAACGCTCCTGATCTTTTGGGCGCTCTACACCTGGAGAATGGCACTTCTTCCCTTCATGGTCGGATTGCTTCTGGCATACCTGCTGATGCCCATAGTAAAGTGGATCGAAGGTGTGGTGCCGATCTCTGACAAGCATGCAAAAACCCGCCGTTTGCTCTCGACTTTATTTGTGATAGTTGTTTTCCTTGGGGCAATAATCTTTGTGATCATTTTCATTGTTTCCGCGATTATTCATGATTCAACAGCTTTATTTAATAACGCATCGCAGATAATAACTTCCTTTGGATCCAAATTAACGCAATGGACTCACGAAATCCGCGAGCACCTCCCGGCGAACATGCAGTCCGAGTTGGACGCCTTTATAAATAATATCGGGGCAGGGTTTTTAAACTCGATTCCCGGTTTTGTAAGTGTCGGAGGTTCGATATTTTCCCGGATCAGCGGTTCCTTCGGGTTGGTTATCGGTTTTGCCTCCTTGCCCTTGTTCGTTTTCTATCTTCTTAAAGATTCAGAACAGATTCAGAATAATATATACTCCGCCCTACCACCGGTGGTGGCAGGGCATACACGGAACATAATAAATATCGTCGATCATGTTCTCGGAAGGTATCTGAGGGCCCAGGTTGTAACCGGAATCATAGTGGGTATCATCACTTATTTCGGCTTGAGTATTTTCGGTGTGCCATACGCCTTGCCTCTGGCTTTCTTCAATGGGGTATTTGCCGTGATTCCTTCGTTTGGGCCCATAATCGCCGGCATGATTATCCTCATCGTTGTATTGACCGAGGCGACTTCCAAGACTATTGGAGTAGCGATATTGCTCATTAGTATAGAATTAGCAAAAGTCTTGTTCGTTGTCCCTAAGATTACCGCTGACCGCCTCAACCTGCATGCGTCTTTAGTAGTCGCGCTTTTAGTGTTGGGGGCTTACTTCTGGGGTGTATGGGGCGTTATTTTGCTGGTGCCCATCGTTGCTACTCTGGTAGAGGTTTTTAATTACGTCAGGGCTGTCACTCACGGTGAACTACCGAACGAACCCCTTGTCATCCTTAAAACTGAGTGTGGCTCCAGTGTGAAGAGACGCCAAAGTAAATGAACCCTTACTATTGGTCGTAAAACTCGTTTTCAATTGGATAATTAATCGTTATCCCGGTTATCGCGCTGTTATTGATAATCGTGTGGTTTGTGAGGGGTTGATAGCAATCTTCCCCAGCCTATTTCCGGGTGGATAAAAGCAGGGCTACTGCCCCGCATACTATCAGCGTGCCTGATATTGCGTACCCTAACGTAACGTGTTTCAATAC
>CAZMDI010000274.1:0-2257 GCA_964564995.1 uncultured Dehalococcoidales bacterium | reverse complement strand
CGGGCTCCCTGTCTTCACCTCCCAGAGAGTCCAATATGTTTCTGAACTTTTTCATAGGCGGGTAAATTCATTGCACAGCTCCCTGCGGAAAGCTATAATAATTTTACATCTTTCCAGATTAAGGAGCGGAAATGGGTTACGAAGACCACAAACACCTTTCGCCGCAAACCGTCAAATGCGCCGTTCTCATCATCTCGGACTCCCGCACCGAGAAAACAGACGAGTCGGGTAAACTGCTCATCGAAGGCCTTAAGGCCGCGGGGCATGAGGTGAATTCATTTTCACTTATCAAAAACGATCGCGAAGCCATACGCGAGAAAATCGGGGAACTTTTGCACTCCACCGACATCCAGGCAATAGTAGTCAGCGGCGGGACGGGTGCAAGCAAGATGGATCTCACCATCGAAACCGTCACTCCCATGTTCGAAAAGAAGCTCGACGGTTTCGGGGAACTGTTCCGTTTTCTTACTTACCAGGAAATAGGCACAGGTAGCATCCTCAGCCGCGCCACGGCAGGGGTAGCGCTGGGCAAGGTAATCCTCTGCCTTCCCGGTTCTTTGAAGGCTGTGAAACTTGCCCTCGACAAGATAATCCTCCCTGAAATCGGGCACCTGGTTCGCGAATCATCCAGATGAGTCCCATCGGCACCCTCACACCTCTTGAGGAAGCGGCCGGGATCATTGACTGTGGCATAACACCAATCGATCCGGAGGAAACCCTGCCTATCGACGACGCACTCGGAAGAGTGCTTGCCACAGAAATCACCGCAGCCCATCCCGCTCCACGACAGACGTGTTTGCAGTTATCAGGACCAACCCGATAAGTATCGAGGCCTTACACTACGCTTCCCGTGGGTGAAGACATATTCGCCGGAAGCCTAGCGAAGAACAAACTGGTCCATGGACAAGAGAGAGAGCGCCTCGGCGTATCTGGTTCCGACAGCGCCGATACAGTTGGGATGCTTGGGAATATCAAGAGTGTCGCCACCCTTGGACGGACCGACGGCTACATAGTGGGCCCGCCCGATGCAGACCTGCCTGCAGACTCAGGTATCGAAAACCCTTTTAGATAACGGCGACCTCGTCGCCGGCTTGTACATTGCCGCCTTTGATGATCCTGGTGAAAATACCCTCAACGGGCATGACGCATGTACCGACTTTTTTGAATATCTCACACCTGTCATGGCACGTTTTACCTATTTGGGTAACTTCCAGAACGATGTCTTTGCCAACTTTAAGCCGCTTTCCCACCGGGAGTTTATAGAGCACCAATTCTTCACCTTCTACAGTGAGGTTTTCAGCAAAATCTCCCGGCCCGACGTCTATCCCAAGCTTGCGCATCTTCTCGATGCTGGTCATGGAAAGAAGGCTCAACTGTCGGTGGTTGCCGTCGCAGGCATGCGAATCACCTACGAGGCCGTGATCTTCCTTGAGAACGCCCTCACAGATATCGTGTTTCTTCTGACCCTTGTTTTCGCTTGTGCAAACCGCAATTATCTTAGCCATTGGCTTTTTCTCCCCTTAGATAGGTACCGCTTTTACCACCGCTTTTTTTCTCTAGCCGCACGCTCTCTATGGTCATGCCGCGGTCAATGGCCTTGCACATGTCGTAAATAGTAAGGCAGCTCACCGAAGCCGCCGTCAGCGCTTCCATCTCCACGCCTGTTTTCCCCGTGCATTTCACCGTGGAAGTAACTTTAATAAAATCTTCCCCGATAAAATCGAAATTGATGTTCACTTCTTCCAAAAGAAGGTTATGGCATAAGGGGATGAGTTCAGGGGTTTTCTTGGCCGCCATGATGCCGGCTATCCGGGCCACTGAAAGCACGTCCCCCTTTTTTATCGACATTTGCCTGATTTTCGCTTGTGTCTCTGGCAACATACGCACGCCGCCACAGGCAATGGCTTCGCGCTCAGTCTCACTTTTAGGGCTAACATCCACCATACGCGCCTCTCCCGCAGCATTAACGTGTGTCAGTTCAGGCATATGAGACTCCTTCTTCAATAAATGCGGCGCAAAGGGGGAGTTACCCGCCTATCTGCCTCATGTTGCGTCCCTGGGGCGAGATGTGCTCCGCCAGCTGGTGGCGTTGGTGTTTCATGGCAGCCGTTTTCATCAATAGTTCTTCAAACGCTTCTTCGCTCGCCCCGCTTCGCAGGGCGGGCTTCAAATCAACCTCGTCTTCCCGCAAGAGACAAGGCCGCAATTTTCCGTCGGCGGTCAAGCGGAAACGGTTGCAGGTTTCACAGAAGCACCC
>CAZMDI010000273.1:0-2259 GCA_964564995.1 uncultured Dehalococcoidales bacterium | reverse complement strand
AGGTCGGCGGTATCCAGGCCGGCTATGGCCTGCTGACGGTGACCACGGTGAAGGGAGTGGATCTCTGTTTCACCTCCTTCCGCCCAGAGACCTTCCAGGCTGGCGAGCTGACGACTGACGCCCAGCAGGCCTTCGTCGTCCGCGATGGTCCGACCGTGCGGGCGCTCTACCTGGGCGGCGGGAAGATGCTGCGGGTCGGGGAGGTAGAGATCACTCGCAGCAACTCCGGGCTGGCCTATGTGGAGCGGCTGGCAACGGGCTCGTATATCATCGCCAATCCCTCCCCGACGGAGGCGACGATCACGATCACCATGCCGGCCTTGGACGCCTGCGGGGAACTGCGCAGCCTCGACAGTCAGGGCAGGCCAGGGCAGCCTGCGGAGGCGACCCTGGACCTCCAGGCGCATACCGTCACTGTGAAGCTCGCCGGTGCCGCCAAGGTCGCGTGTACAGTGAAGGGCCAGCCATGAGCGACCGCCTCGCCGCACCCTCCCCAGCCGCGAGCGTCCCTATGCACTTGCTCATAAGTTAGGTTTTGGCGTGTAGCCAAAAAGATACCGATGGCCAGAATAACCCAAACAAGGCTTTTAATGACTGGCGGAAGTCTGTAAAACTTAAAAACGTGAAACGGTTGTATCCGAAATCGGCAGATAGAACCGGACCCACACGAAACCGATTACCACGTCGACAGCTTTGTTCATTCGAGGTGCCACCACAAGGAATATAAATAAGGAATCAGATGACTGGAATTCCGATGTTTAAGCTTAGACCATATTGGAGCTTTTTGGTTTCAGCTCTTTTTGCACTGGTTGTCGGTGGATTGCTTGCCGCCTATTTTTTTAACGAAGACCGAAGTGGCATGGAGAACCATACGTGGGTGTTTGTTATATCTGTTACATTGGTTTTTACGCTGTCGCTGGTGATTGTAGCGTTCTCACGCTACAAATTTGAGCATCTGAAACACCATCGGGCAGGAAACAAACGAGGTTAACCTTTCCTGTCGGTGGATTGCCATCGGCGAGAGCATTTTGGAGTTTAACCTCCGAATCCAAGGAGACTGACAAAAGCACGTTAACGTATGTTGCCAACCCCGTACGGGCTGACATAGTTGGTGTGGTAATGCGAGGCGCCGTAAGTGTTGTCCGTAAACCGTATTTCAGTCCTCGATCGATTCCGGAACCGGAACGCAGACCGGTTCGACGTTCCAGATTTTTTCGGCGTACTCACGGATAGTCCGGTCGCTGGAAAACCATCCCATGCGTGCGACATTCAGGATGGCCTTTTCGGCCCACGCGGCAGGCTGACGGAACAGCGCATCGATCTTATGCTGCACTTCGATGTAGGGACGGAAGTCCGCCATGTAGAAGAAGGGGTCGCCATGGCGGGTGAAGTCGTTGAAGATATCCATGTACAGATCGGGCTGCGTCGGATCGAATGAATTGACACGGATCGCTTCAAGAACTTTTTGCAGTTCGGGATCGCTGTCGTAGAAACTCCACGGGTTGTAGCCTTCGCGGGGGAGCTTCTCGAGTTCCTCTTCACGGTGACCGAAGATAAAGATATTTTCTTCGCCGACATTCTGGGCAATTTCAATGTTGGCGCCGTCCCAGGTGCCGACGGTGAGCGCACCGTTGAGCGCCAGTTTCATATTACCGGTGCCGGAGGCTTCTTTGCCTGCGGTCGAAATCTGCTCGGACAGGTCGGCGGCCGGAATGATTTTTTCAGCCAGCGATACATTGTAGTCAGGCAGGAATACGCATTTCAGCCGCCCCGCAACGACCGGGTCGTGGTTGACGACCGCTCCGATGGAGTTGATCAGTTTGATGACACGCTTTGCAATGTGATAGGCAGGTGCGGCCTTCGCGGCAAAAATGAAGGTGCGCGGCACGATGTCGATTTTCGGATCGGCCTTGATACGCTGGTAGAGCGCAATCAGGTGCATGGCGCTGAGCATCTGCCGTTTGTACATATGGAGGCGTTTAACCTGCACATCGAAGAGCGACTCCGGATGAATCGGTACATGCAGCGTTTCTTCGATATGCTGGGCCAGTGCCACTTTATTGCGATGTTTAATCGCCATGAATTCCGACTGAAAACTCTTGTTTGCCGCAAGCGGTTCGAGCTTTTTGAGTTCCTCAAGGTTTTTGATCCAGCCTTCACCGATTTTATCTGTGATGAGCGCTGAAAGCTCCGGATTACACTTCAGCAGCCAGCGGCGGTGGGTGATACCGTTAGTGATATTGATGAACTTATCCGGGT
>CAZMDI010000272.1:0-2261 GCA_964564995.1 uncultured Dehalococcoidales bacterium | reverse complement strand
CATCGATATATATCTGGATGATAGGCCAGGTGCTCGAACCGGTGATTTACCTGGTTGTGTGGAGCGTGGTTTCGGCGGGGAGCGGCGGCAGTGCCGGAGGATATACGACCGCCGAATTCGCGGGCTACTTCGTAGTATTCATGCTGGTCAACCAGGCGACCTATACGTGGATAATGTACGAATTCGAGTACCGCGTGCGTGAAGGCATCCTGTCAGCGGCTCTGCTCCGGCCCATCCATCCTATCCATTCGGATATCGCCGACAACCTGTCTTCGAAAATCATCAGCCTGCCGGTCATGACTATCATCGCAGTCCTGCTCGGGTTGGCTTTTCACGCGTCAGTTTCCCTTCACCTCTGGTCCGTCGCATTGTTTGTGCCAGTTCTGCTGCTGGCGTTCATCATACGTTTCCTGCTGGAGTGGGCGCTGGCATTGGCTGCGTTCTGGACCACACGCGTCAGCGCCATAAACCAGACTTATTTCGTGCTGGTGCTGTTCCTTTCAGGGCAGCTTGCCCCTCTCTCGGTTCTTCCCCGGGCATTACAGACCGCGGCCCAGATACTGCCGTTTCGGTGGATGCTGGGATTCCCTGTGGAATTGCTGTTGGGTAGGCTGAGCCCTGCGCAGGCCCTTGCGGGCATCGGCATACAGTTTGCGTGGCTGGCAGGAACGGTCATCATAGTACGCGTCGCCTGGCGTGTCGGCATTAAAGCATATTCGGCGGTGGGTGCGTGAGATTTTTCCGCCTGCTGAAGGCTTTCATGCGGGCCGGTTTAGCGGGCGAACTTGCTTACCGCGTGAACTTTTTCTGGCAACTGCTGCAGTCGTTATTGAGCCTGGGTGTGGCGCTCGCCGGCCTTTCAATCATCTTTTCCTACTCAGGCTCGCTCGGGGGTTGGAGTCTGGACGAGGTGCTGGTGGTGGTAGGCGTTTTCTTTCTTGTCGGCGGCATCATCGGTTTCATCATCCAGCCGGGGATGGAGCAGTTCATCTCGTCTGTACGGGACGGAACACTGGATTTCCTGCTGGTAAAACCCGTGGATGCCCAATTGATCGTGAGTATCCATAATGTGAATCTCTGGAAACTGGCGGATATCCTGATGGGGGCCGGGGTGCTTGTTTTCGCGTTCACAAGGCTGGGTGAGGGGATGGGGCTGCTGTCTGCCGCCACTTTTATGCTGACGCTCCTGGCAGGAGCTATCATAGTCTATTGCGTCTGGCTGATACTCGCCACGCTGGCTTTCTGGTTCGTCCGGGTCGAAAACATCCTTGTCATATTTCAAAGTTTTTATGAGGCCGGGCGGTGGCCGTTGAGCCTTTACCCGGGGTGGCTGAGATACGGATTGACCTTCGTGGTGCCGGTAGCGTTTGCGGTGACGGTCCCAGCCGAGGCACTCACGGGGCGGCTGAGCTGGGGTAATGTGCTGTTGGCATTTATCCTGGCCGTAGCTTTGGCGATTGTTTCACGCGCTTTCTGGCGGAGGGGATTGAAGCGGTATTCGGGCGCGTCGGCGTAGCGATCTGCTGCCAGCCAAGGGTTTTCAGCGTTCAGCAATCAGCGTTCCGCAGACGGACTCGAAGTCGTCGGTACTTTTTCGAACTGACGGCTTTCCTCCACAACGGACACTAGTGGTTAACGAAGCACATTCTTCTGGATTCCCGGGGCTCGACGCCCGGGAATGACATACGAGGGGGATCACGACCCAAGTGATAGAGATGTATCCCGGACGTGCGCTCCGCGATGACAAGAGGAAGCTTGGAAAGTTCTCTGCCGATGAACATGCGAACACGCAGGAATAATAAAAGTAATAAGCGTTTTCCATGATATAATGCTGTTAACCTGACACAATATTTGGCTGAAATGAACGGTTCTTCATGAAGACCAGCAAGATGTTTGGCAAGCTTCTCACCAATAAATGGGTTGGATATGTGATTGCTGTCGGGGCGGTTGCTCTGGCGACATTTTTTAAATTGTTGGCCCAACCCGATATCATCCCTTCAAACGTCCCTATCCTGTATTTCCTTGCCATAGTCCCCGTGGCTTACTTTTTCGAAATCGGTCCAGCCGTACTCACATGTATTTTAAGCGCCCTGGCCTACGATGTCTTTTTTATATCTTTAAACCATCGGATCCAGTGGAGAATAACTGAAATCCCCATTTTGGCCATCTTCCTTTTTGTCGGAGTAGTAATCAGCCTTCTTGAATCAAATTTAAGAAAGAAGAGGGATGAAGCACAAAAGTCAGAAGCTGAGCTTAATAAA
>CAZMDI010000271.1:0-2261 GCA_964564995.1 uncultured Dehalococcoidales bacterium | reverse complement strand
GTAACATCCACAGTACAAACAATAAGCCAGTCTGCTACCGGCATACCAACACCATCGCCAGCGCCAGCGACGGCAACGACTCAATCTGCGTCGGCAACGACCCCATCTGATTCCTTAACAACTCAGGCTGTATCGACAACAACGCCGGACTCTTCTCTTCCAACGGTAGAGGACAACCCCACAATAGTAATCGGAGTAGACGGTATCTTTTATCCGATGACACTGGTTGTTAGCGCCGGGACCAAAGTAGATTTCCAGAACGAGGATTGCTGTAATTTTCACAAACTGTGGAGCGACGCCCCATTTATGATGAACATGGACCCACTCGCGCTAATCCCATTCAACTTCGACAAGGCCGGAACATACAAGTTCTGGCTGGACGGGGTTCAGTGGGTTTACGGGACGATAACGGTCACGTAGGCTGAACAAGGGACAATCCCATCGCCGGCGGACCGGAAGCCATGCGGCATAGTAAAATCGTAAAAACACAGAGCCAACCCACCTCATGATCGAAACATAATATTTCGAGAATAAAGGCGAGATAAAGAGTGTTTTGTTCACGGGGAATCAGATTGGAACATCATTTACAAGCCCGCATCAGCCGATATCGTTTCGAAACTATAAAAAGGGAACCTGGCTGTTACATTATGGTTATCGCCGATATATTATGCAGTACCCTATTTCAGGGCCTCGCCCGATCCAGTTCAAGTGCCTGGCGAAGGTAGTAAGCTAAGACCGTCCGGTCAATATCGTCAGGTGTTTTGAATTTAAGGTACCGCGCGAATTTAGCATCGCCTTTGAGAAAGCCGTATTTGTCTTCGAATTTCACCCCGTAAGTGAACGAAAAAGTAATATCTTTTTTCATAGGCAAAATGTAGGTGACGATACGTTTGACCTTGTAAGTCGGCATCCCGTAGCTCATGGTCTCCCTGACTTCCGGGGCTAGTTCATGCATCAGACCCCTGAGACGTGCCACCGTGTCCTGAAATTCAGGCTGCACTTTCGTCCGAACGTATTCGTCAACAGTCATTGCTTCTTACGACTTTATCGATATATGGTTGCGATCCTGATTAATCCGTCTTTTATTATAAGACAAACGCGAAAACTGGAACCGGAAGAATAGACTAAATGTGGAACAATATAGAAAGATGTCGTAGTATATTGCCGTGGAATTCACTAAAAATTATTATTCCCAGGAAATTTTTACCAAGAAGACGCTAACCGGGGAAACACTCGACGGCATAAAATTCGAGGAATGCGAATTCCATGACTGTATATTTATAGAATGCAGATTCATCCGCTGCCGCTTCATCAATTGTAAAATCATCGGGTGTATCCTCAGTGCCATCCCGTTAATTGATTCCCGGTTCGTTGAAACCGTCTTCACCGGCAGCAAAGCAATCGGCCTGGATTGGACCAAAGCCCAGCACATAGATGGTATCAGCTTCGACAAATGTCAGATCAGCTATTCCAATTTCAGGATGCTAAAGCTCAAGAAACTCAAGATGACCGTCTGCGAAGCGAAGGAAGCCGATTTCACTGAAACTGACCTTTCGGGTGGAGATTTCAGCAATACAGACTTCGAAAAGAGCATATTTTTCCACACGAACCTGAGCGGCGCGGATTTCAACGGGGCACGTAATTACTACATAGATGCCCGGGTTAACATCCTCAAGAAAGCGAAGTTTTCCCTGCCGGAGGCGTTAGCTTTGCTGGACGGGCTCGAAGTGGTTATTAAGTAGCCATGGAATATATCAAAATGAATACCCTCTCAACCCAGTCTTCTCTATCGGAGGGGGGAGGAACCAACCGCTCCATCTACATGAATAAACTTGACTCGCACCGGGCATAATCATTATGCTACAATACGAAACCAAAATAATCGGAAGAGGAGTTACATTTGAGCGGCGCAATCGATTATCAAAAAGTAATGAGCGAAATCGTGTTCGTGAACCTGCCCGGCCCCGAAGAGCCCACTGCGGGAATGAGCGGTGGTGAATTGATGCACGGTTTTCTGGCGGACCTTCATCGTGCCAACCCCGAGGTCAGGTCATACGTCGATCAGCTCTGCCTTAAATGGAACATCCATTATCGCCAAAATAAATAACCGGAAATTAAACATCCAGATCTGGTCCTCTTTTCCTGTAGATATTGCAGGCAGGACAATAAGTCCTGCCTGTTTTATTGTCCGGAACTTCGTCTGTAGACTGAGGTGGACCCCATCATTAGGACAGGATAGTGGCCTGACTAAGATAGAGTCC
>CAZMDI010000270.1:0-2266 GCA_964564995.1 uncultured Dehalococcoidales bacterium | reverse complement strand
TTCGCAACTGGGCGCTAGCGGATTTGTCACAAAACCATTTAAAGGCGACCAGCTAAGGGTCGCGATAAACCAGGTGCAGACGACCACCTGAATCTAGAGCTACCACAGGGGCACATCACCCTTCACCGATAGCACCGAAACAAGATTTTCAATCGGTATAAATACCCCTCCGTCTGGTATGGGGCCATGAATGGCGCCGTTATAGAGATTTGCAAACAAACAGTCCCACATATCAATAATTGTTACAGGGTTGCTTACCGGGAAAACCGTTGTGAATCAAAACGGTTAGGCCGAAGGGACCTAATATCCGGTAATCGACGTTAGATCATAGAGGAGCCCTGGCCTCCGGAGTTCAATAGCTCCCCTATGAAGGCGAAACCTTTCCGGGTTCCAAAATTGGGGACACGAAGTATCTTCTTCGGAAAAAGAGGGCCACGTTCACAAGAGTGATGAGGACCGGCACCTCCACCAGCGGTCCGATAACAGCTACAAATGCCTGCCCCGAACTGATCCCGAAAACTGCCACAGATACGGCTATCGCCAGTTCAAAATTGTTGCTGGCCGCAGTAAGCGCGATTGTCGCGGTCTTCTCGTAAGTTGCCCCGATTTTTTTCCCCATGTAGAACGATATGAGAAACATCACTACGAAGTAGATGAGAAGCGGAACCGCGATGCGCAAAACGTCCAGAGGGATTTGAACGATCAACTTTCCTTTAAGAGAAAACATCACTACGATGGTGAAAAGTAAAGCGGCCAGGGTGATCGGGCTTATCTTTGGGATGAATTTGGTTTCGTACCACTCACGCCCCTTGGTTTTCAGGAATACGAAACGTGTGAACATCCCGCCAAAGAAAGGAATGCCCAGGTATATAAGTACGCTTTCGGCTATTTTCCCGATGGTGATATTAACGGTTGAACGCGCCAGGCCGAACCATGTGGGCATTATCGTTATAAAAATATAGGCGTAAACAGAGTAGAACAGTATCTGGAATATCGAATTGAATGCCACCAGACCCGCAGCATATTCCGTGTCCCCTTTTGCCAGCTGGTTCCAAACTATAACCATGGCTATACAGCGAGCGATGCCAATCATTATCAAACCTACCATGTAATCCGGAGATGGCCAGAGGAAACCAAGAAATAATATCGCAAGGAAAAACATGAGAAAGGGTCCTATAATCCAGTTCTGAATCAGAGACAACCCCAGGATGCGCCAATCCCGAAATACTTTGGCCAGTTCCTCGTATTTGACCTTAGCAAGAGGCGGATACATCATCAGGATGAGCCCTATGGCAATAGGAATAGACGTCGTACCGACCGAGAGGTGTGTGATAGCGCGGCTTACTCCGGGGATGAAGTTTCCAAGGCCAACTCCAATCCCCATCGCAAGGAAAATCCACAGGGTGAGAAAACGGTCGAGAAGTGGAAGCTGGGATTTTTCATTATTGGCGTCAGTCATTGATTTCTCCTCTCGATTCCGCTTTGTTCTCGCCCGACAACTTCCCGATAGCTTAATGATGATTGTTACTGCTGTCAACCCATGGACCCTATTGACAATTAAATATTGACGATGTAGACTCCAATGGATCTCTTAATGCGCATTTTAGATTATAGCACATAATATTCGGAATAAAAAAGGAGCAGGAAAAATGATCAAGGATTATGTTCTCCCTTCCAAGAAAGGTACGACCCGTTACTTGTTCTTTTCCGGAAAAGGCGGCGTAGGCAAAAGCACCATGAGCTGCGCTACCGCTGTATGGCTGGCCAGCAGTGGGTATAAAACGATGCTGGTCACCACCGACCCGGCTCCCAATCTCAGTGATATTTTCGGGCAAACCATCGGACACAGGATAACTGCTATCGATAAGGTACCAAACCTGCATGCCATAGAAATCAACCCCGATATCGCATCCGAAGAATACCGTGAAAGAGCCATCGCGCCGGTGCGGGGTATTCTCGAGGATAAGCAACTCGCTGTTATCATGGAACAAATGAAGAGCCCTTGCGTCGAAGAGGTAGCGGCTTTCGACAAATTTATAGAATTCATGGATGACCCTCAATACGACGTGGTTATTTTCGATACGGCCCCCACCGGGCACACCATCCGCCTTCTGGAATTGCCTAGCGGCTGGGACAAAGAGATATCCAAGGGCGGATCGACCTGCATCGGCCCAAGCGCTTCGCTCCAGGGCGCTAAAGTGAAATATGAGAAAGCCGTCTCGTACCTCCAGGACAAGAGCAAAACCTCGTTTGTCTTTGTACTCAA
>CAZMDI010000269.1:0-2289 GCA_964564995.1 uncultured Dehalococcoidales bacterium | reverse complement strand
ATCCCTCCCCCTGTACCCCCGAGGGTGAAAGATGGACGGATGACGACCGGAAGCCCGATTTCGTGGGCAATTGTTCTTGCCTCTTCGATCGTAGTGACAGTAGCTGACGGGGGGACGGGTTCTCCGATTTTGAGCAGCAGTTTTTTGAAGAGTTCCCGGTCTTCGGCGGTGCGGATTGTTTCGATGGAAGTTCCCAGAGTTCGAACGCCGTACTTTTCAAGTACTCCGGCATCCGAAAGTGCGATTGCCAGGTTCAGTCCGGTTTGCCCGCCCAGAGTAGGCAGAAGGCCGTCGGGTCTTTCTTGTTCGATGATACGTGTTAGAATCTCGACCGTCAAAGGTTCGATATAGACGATATCGGCAATATTTTCATCCGTCATGATGGTGGCCGGATTGGAATTGACTAGCACTGAAGTCACGCCTTCTTCTCTCATCGCCTTGCATGCCTGAGTTCCGGCATAGTCAAATTCCGCCGCCTGGCCGATGATGATGGGACCGGAACCGATGATAAGTACTTTTTTAGGTTTGGTGGTCAATTCAATTCCCTTCTGCCTGTTTTATGCCGGTAATATCTAGCCTGCAATATCCTTTTTCAGAGTTATACAATCCCTCGTTTCCCGTTGTCGAGTGTCTCTATGAATCTATCGAAGAGATAGGTACTATCCAGCGGTCCAGGCGAGGCCTCGGAATGGTACTGGATGGTGAATATGGGCAGGTCTTTGTGGCGCAACCCTTCCACCGTACCGTCATTCAGGTTTACATGGCTGACTTCCAACCCGTCTTTGATACCGTCAGGGTCGACGGCGTACCCATGGTTTTGAGCGGTGATATAAACTCTGCCGGATTCCAGGTCTTTCACCGGATGATTGCCTCCCCTGTGGCCGAATTTAAGCTTGAAATTCTTTCCACCGAAAGCACGGGCGATAAGCTGGTTGCCCAGGCAGATACCCATGATAGGTTTGTAGCCGATTAACCCCCTGATGTTGTAAACGGCATAATCCAGGAGTTCAGGGTTGCCTGGCCCCGGCGAAAGAACCACTCCATCGGGATCATGAGCAAGGATCTCCTTGGAAGGGGCAGTGCAGGGCACTACCGTGACGTTACAGCCTCCCTCGCGTAAGATGCGCATGATGTTGTACTTGCAGCCGTAATCTACCACCACGACGTTTCTACGCCCTTCGCCGTCTTCCGGTCTAAAGCGGAAAGGTTTTGCGGTCGAAACCTCTTTTACGAAATCTGTTTTACCGTAATCTGGCACTGCTTGAAGTATCTCGAGCGCTTCTTGAGGAGTTTTGGTAGATGTGAGTATCCCCATCATGACGCCGTAATTTCGGAGTTTACGAGTGATACAGCGGGTATCAAGGCCAGATATGCCGGGGATACCTTCTTTCCGGAGATAACCATCCAGGGTTTCGCGATTGAGATAATGGCTTGGTTCGGAGCAGTCTTCACGCACGGCGAATCCGCGCACCTGGATCCGGCTCGATTCTATATCGGACTCATTGATGCCGTAATTGCCGATCAGCGGATAGGTTGGAATGACTATCTGACCCGCGTAGGAAGGGTCGGTCAGCATCTCCTGGTATCCGGTCATGGAAGTATTGAAAACGACCTCCCCGCAGGCATCGGTGTCAGCGCCGAAACCCTGGCCTTCGTATATCGAGCCGTCTGCGAGCAGTAAAATCGCACGTTTTGTCATTTTGTTTTTTACCTTTTTTATTTTTTCGTCCGTACCGGGAATCTAACCGCCCGGTCAGGTGAATTATTGAACATCGTTAAATACCACTGCACCCCCAAAAATGGTGTACATCACCTTACCTTTAAGCGTTTCGCCGTCCAAAGGAGTGTTCTTGCCCTTTGAGATTAATTTTCCCGCCTCCACCGTCCATACTGCTTCAATGTCGAATATGGTGATGTCTGCTGAAACTCCAGGCGTTAAAGAGCCGAACCGTCCTCCTAAGAATTTGCCCGGCTCAGACGTCAATTTCGCTATAAGTAAAGAGAGTGTAATCTTTCTTGTATCCACCAGCTTCATCAAGCTGCCAAGCATAGTTTCGAAGCCGGAAATGCCGCTGGCTGCCACTCCGAACTCGCAAAGCTTGTCATTCAAAGTATGAGGGGCATGGTCGGTGGCGATGATATCTATGGTTCCATCGTTCAGCCCTTCGATCAAGGACCCGATGTCGGCTTCCGTGCGCAATGGCGGGTTGACCTTAACAGCTGTGTTGTAACCCAGCACGCGTTCTTCGGTCAAGGTCAGGTGGTGGGGCGCAACCTCCGCTGTTACCT
>CAZMDI010000268.1:0-2293 GCA_964564995.1 uncultured Dehalococcoidales bacterium | reverse complement strand
CGAAGGACTTCCGGTGCCGGGAGTTAATATAGAAACAGGTTTTGATGACCCTGCGCCTGGACAGAGCATATATAATCAGAAGACTGATACCAACGGATTTTGTGTTGTAACTGGGAATACACGGGGTGGAATGTGGTTCAGAATTACAAAACCGGATTTTTATACAACGGAAGGTAACTATTACTTCAGGAGTAAGGCCCGGCCTTATGTCGTGGACGGCAAGTGGCAACCGTGGAATCCGACCAATACGGTGGTTCTAAAGCGAATTAAAAATCCGGTTCAGATGTATGTAAAAGAAGTAAATCTAGGCATTCCAGAATACCAACGGCCTCTCGGTTTTGATTTGGAGAAAGGTGACTGGGTGGCACCATATGGTAAAGGAATTCGTGCAGACATGATGTTTTATGCAGAGTGCGACAACCCTGGCGATGCTTTCAACTACAAGTACACCCTGACAGTTACATTTCCCAACGAGAAAGATGGAATTCAAACCTTCACCAGTCCTGAAGGTTACGGTAGCCAGCTGAAATCTGCTCAGCAGGCTCCGGCAGCAGGTTATGATCCTAAGTGGGTGCAGACAAGGCGTCGCACCACAGATAAAATTATTGAATGGAATTACGACACGAATCGGAAATACTATTTTCGTGTTCGGACAGTTCTGGATAAAGATGGCAATATCGTTTCGGCTTTGTACGGAAAAATTTATGGCGACTTTCTTCAATTCACCTATTACCTCAACCCCACTTCCAATGATCGGAACATCGAGTTCGACCCCGAAAAAAATCGGTTCGGCGGACGAGATCGCTTTGCCCCTTGATATTTGATGCGGCGGCTTTGTGGCTAGAAGGGCGCGGGTAACCTTTTGCAATAAAGGGGTCAGCCGATGAATTTTAGAATCCAGGTTGACACCCTTCGTTTGTAAGTCTACTTTTTCTGCATGGCCAGAGCGTTACGAGTTGAATATCCCGGTGCGCGATACCATCTGATGTGTCGCGGGAATCAGAGTCGCGATATTTTTCAAAGTCAGGAAGATGCCGATTTGTTTGTCCGTTGTCTGGGCGAGATGTGCGTACGCAATCAGACGGTGGTTCACGCGTGGTGTTTGATGAGCAATCACTATCACCTGCTGCTGGAAACCCCGCTGGGCAATCTGTCCGATGCGATGAAGTGGTTTCAAGGCACCTTTACTCAGCGATATAACGCCCGTCATAAGCTGTGGGGACATTTGTTCCAAGGACGGTACAAAGCCAAGCTGATTGACAGCGATGATGCGTCTTATTTTCGAGTTGTCAGCGAGTATATTCATCTCAATCCGGCCGATGCCGGGGTGGTGAAGCTCGGTCGTCTTATTGATTATCCATGGAGCAGTTATTCATTGTATCTGAATTCCCCGGCGAAAAGACCGGACTGGCTGAAGGTTGTACCGGTTCTTAACGCGTGTGGAATTCCGGATGATTCGCTTAAATCCCGCCGGGCTTACGGAGCCTACATGGATCTGCGGCATGAGTCGGTTGCTTTGAACCGGCTGAGTGCGGATGAGAGGGCGGAGTGGCAACACATGGAGCGCGGGTGGGTACATGGCAGTAGAGAGTTTCGCGACAAGATGCGCGACAGCCTGCTGGAGCAGGGGCGTCAGCCGGAGGAGCTGGAACAGAAAAGAGAACTGAGTGAAGCTGCCGCAAGTGCCGTGCTGAACAAATGCCTTGCTCATTTCAAACTTGAACCTGCGGATTTGTCACAGTTGCCCAAATCAGATCCCCGAAAGTTTCTGGTGGCGGGATTGTTGCGCTATCACTATCCGGTCAGGGCGCAGTGGGTGAGTCGGCAATTGGTGATGGGACATTTCACAACCGTCAGCAAGGCCATGAAGTTCTATGATAAAACGAGAGGAATTTGGGCCGGAGAAAAGGATGGAATTCTAAAATTCATCGGCTGACCCCTTTTTGACCCCTTTTTAAAATTCATCGGCTGACCCCTTTTTTGACCCCTTTTTTAGGTGTTCGATAAGTTTGTTTACGAGGGAGGTCTGAACCCATGAAGAAAACGATGATGCTTATGGGATTGGTGTTAACAGCAGGTGTTTTGGTCGCGATGGGTAGCTGGGATGGACGAGGGCCGTTTGCCACCGCACGGGCAACATTCAAGGTGGTCGATGCAGAAGGAACTCCAGTGACTAATGCTCTGGTTTCCGTTGGATTTTTCTATCGCGACCCAGAACAAAGTCGGCGGTTTGAAAGCAGAACTGACACAAACGGATATGCCACGCTGGAAGGGCCAAGTTCCGGGCAACTTG
>CAZMDI010000267.1:0-2297 GCA_964564995.1 uncultured Dehalococcoidales bacterium | reverse complement strand
TCATTTTCTGGCCACAATTCTTTGTGCTTGCGTTGTTTGATGGTGGAAATCACAGCAGAAGCGGCGTCCAATATAGTCTTGGTGGACCGATAATTCTGGCCCAATAAAATAGTTTTTGCCTCGGGGTAATCTTTCTCGAAATTAAGGATATTGCGGAGGTCGGCCGACCTCCAAGAGTAGATGGATTGATCAGGGTCTCCCACGACACAGAGATTTCGGTATTTGGCGGAAATCATTTTCACCAGTTCATATTGGACCAGGTTGGTGTCTTGAAACTCATCCACCATGACGTGCACGTAACGTGTTTGGTAACGCTCCAAGACCTCTTTATGAGCGCGGAAAAGTTCAACAGTTCGCATCAACAGGTCGTCGAAGTCCAGGGCATTGGAGGACTTGAGCCTTTCCTGGTAACCCTCGTACACACGCCCAACCACTTCCTCGAAATAGCTGCGCCCCCGCTTTATGTAATCTTTCGGACCGAATGTCTGGCACTTTGCGCTGGAGATCTGGTTAAGCACGGCTGAAGGAGAATGCTGTTTGGGATCAAGGTTCAACTCCTGCATCGCTCTTTTCACAAGACTGATCTGATCGTCCTGGTCATAAATAACGAATCCGGGTTCGACACCTATCGCTTTGCCATCTATCCTCAAGATTCGCGCACAAATCGCGTGAAATGTGCCCATAGTGATGTCTCTTGCGGCCGAACTGGCAAGCTGGGACAAACGCTCTTGCATTTCGCGCGATGCTTTATTGGTGAAAGTTACAGCCAGAATGTGCCGAGGACTGACCTGGCAAACCTTGGTCAGATATGCGATACGATGGGTGATGACGCGCGTTTTGCCGCTGCCTGGCCCTGCAAGTATCAACAGGGGGCCGGAAATGGTTTCAACTGCTTCTTTTTGAGTGGCATTAAGTTTATCCAGAATATCAGTCATAGGAAATGAATTATAGCATTTTCGGAGTTTTCCAGAGGTGATGAGGTGCTCTAAAGGAACAAAGCGTATTGATTTCCCCTACTCCTTCTGGTACAATATCGGTAATTAAACAGGGTTTCCCGCACCTTTAAGTCAGTCCCGAGAGGCTGGCAAGGGAGATGAGGAATAGTAGCTCGTACCTCTTGCCGGCAAAGGTTGGTAAGAGGTTTTCTTATGCCCTCTAAAGTTGTAATGACCTCCGATGAGATGCGCCGCTCAATCGCACGAATGGCTCACGAGATAGTGGAACGAAACAAATCCACCGAGAATCTCCTCCTGATCGGGATGCGAACGCGAGGGGTGCCTCTTGCCAGGCGCCTTGCCGCTAATATCGCCACTTTCGAGAAAATCCCTGTCGCGGTCGGAGCCCTGGATTTCACTCTTTACCGTGATGACCTCAACCAGAGACAGCCCATCGTAAAAGGGACAGACATTCCAGTCACCATCGATGGCAAGGCTGTCGTTCTGGTAGACGATGTACTGTTCACCGGACGGTCTGCCCGTGCGGCTATGGATGCTCTCATCGACCTTGGGCGTCCGGAAGTCATTCAGCTCGCAGTCCTGGTAGACAGGGGGCACAGGGAATTACCCATACGCGCTGACTATGTCGGCAAGAACATCCCTTCTTCCAAAGACGAAGATGTTCAGGTAAAGCTTACAGAGACCGACGATATGGATGAGGTCCGGGTAGCCAGTCGGGGACAGGGATAAAATGGTCTACTCCGAACACACTGAACCTTTTACCGCCACCGAACAAACCGGCGCCTGGCGCCACCATCACGTGCTCGACATCGACGATTTCACCGTACCTGAAATCGAACTGGTCATGCGGACTGCCGGCGTTATGAAAGAAGTCCTATCTCGCCCGCTAAAGAAAGTGCCTGCGCTTAGAGGCAAAACCGTGGTAACCCTCTTTTATGAGGCGAGTACCCGCACCAGGGGCTCCTTCGAGATAGCCGCCAAGCACCTGTCCGCCGACGTGGTAAACATGACCGCGCAAGCATCATCTGTCACAAAAGGCGAGAGCCTGATCGATACTCTCAATACGATTGAAGCTATCGGGGCCGATATCATCATCATGCGCCATCCGCTTTCCGGAGCGCATTACTGTGCCGCTCCTTACGTGAAAGCAAATATCATCAACGCCGGGGACGGCTGGCATGCGCACCCTACACAGGCCCTGCTGGACCTGTACACCATCATCAATCGAAAAGGCCGGATCGCAGGCCTTAAGATCGTGATAGTCGGCGACGTCAAACATTCGCGCGTGGCTCACTCGAATATATGGTGTCTCACCAAAATGGGCGCAAACGTGGTGGTTTG
>CAZMDI010000266.1:0-2298 GCA_964564995.1 uncultured Dehalococcoidales bacterium | reverse complement strand
CTCCTGCACTTTCGGCGGCCCGCCGGATAACATCGGTTTCATCCTTTCCGTCAGTGTAGAAACTATTGATGCAAACTACCGGTTTGATGCCGCTCTTTTTAACTGTTTCGATATGGGCTATCAAGTTGGCAACGCCCTTTTCCACCAGGGCCGGATTGGGTTTGGTATATGCCTCGTCAAGGGGCTTGCCGGGAACCACTTTGGGGCCTCCGCCATGCATTTTAAGCGCCCTGACGGTTGCCACAATCACCGCGCAATTGGGAACCAGACCGGAGAGCCGACTCTTGATGTCCCAGAATTTTTCAAAACCGATGTCGGCTCCGAAACCGCTCTCGGTGACGTGATAGTCCGAGAGTTTGAGCGCTACCTGGTCGGCAACTATCGAAGATTGTCCCACCGCGATGTTCGCGAACGGACCGGCGTGTACCATCACCGGTTGGCCTTCAAGGGTCTGCATGATGTTCGGGTTGGCGGCACGCAACATCCACGCAGTCATCGCCCCGTCTACCTCGAGGTCGTGCGTGGTTACCGGGTTGCCTTGTTTGTCATAAGCCACGACTATCTTGCCCATACGTTCCCGCATGTCTTTAAGGTCTTTGAATACGGCAAGGATAGCCATTACCTCGGAACTGACCGTTATGGCGAAACCGCTTCGCATCATAAAGCCATCCATCTCGCCGCCCTGTCCTATGACCATGTCACGCAAGGCCTGGGCGCAGAAATCTATCACCCATTTCATCTGCACGTTGCGCGGATCGATGTCGAGCCTTTTCAACTTCCGCTTGGCAAGGAACTCGTCAGTGTTGATGAACTCGTGTTGTATCCTGGCGGTCAGGGCCACCATCGCAAGGTTGTGCGCGTTGGTGACGTTATCTATGTCGCCGGTGAGTCCCAGGGAGAAAGGAGTGAGCGGGATGCATTGAGAAAGGCCGCCTCCTGCCGCGCTGCCTTTGATGTTGAAAGTGGGGCCGCCGGAAGGCTGGCGGATGGCTCCGGAAACATTTTTGCCCAGTTTTCCCAAGCCCTGTACCAGCCCCATCGTGGTCGTGCTTTTGCCTTCTCCGAGCGGAGTAGGGGTGATGGCCGTTACATCTATATATTTACCGTTGGGTTTGTTCTCAAGGCGTTTAAGCACAGCCGCAAAATCTATCTTACCGATATAATGGCCGTAGGGCAGCAGTTCTTCTTTGAGTATGCCCCATTTCTCGGACAACTCGGTCACGGGTGACATGTGTTTTTCAACTTCTTCCGCCACCTGCCAGTCTGCCAGCTTGGTTGGGTCCAGAGAACTGATGTCGAATTTGGCCATGTTGTCTTACTCCTTCTCGATTCTTTATTTGTTTATGCCCTGAGAGGGACGGGTTGCATCAGCTTGTTGAAGATTTCTTTGACGGCCAGGGTAATGCCGGGACTCGCGTCGAGGCGGGGGCTATTGTGAAGCTCGGCATTTATTATCGCTGTATCGTAAGGGATAAAACCCAGTGATCCGATAGCTGGAAGAGCAGAAATAATAAAATCCTTTTCTGCCTGGTTGTGTATTTTGTTGCCAACCATCGCAACGGATGGGATCCCGAGGTCGTGTGCGAGAGTATTCACGCGACTGGCGGTTTCTATGCTGGCGCGCCCGGGTTCAACTACTATGACCAGCTTATCCACCGATCTGGCGGTGCCGCGGCTCAGGTGCTCGATTCCTGCCGCCATGTCCATAATGAGCATTTCATTGCGGGCGAGGAGGAGGTGCGCCATGAGGGCGGCCAGGACGGTATTTTCGGGGCAGTAACAGCCTGCGCCCCCGGCTTTGGGTCTGCCCATGACCAATAGTCGTACGCCATTATGCTTCACAGAATATTTTTCGGGGATATCGTCTACGCGGGGATTGATCTTGAAATAAGGGGAATTTGAGCCTGGTTGTGTGCCGGTGCGCTCCTGGATGAGTTCTTTTATCTCGGAAATGGGGACGATTTTGTCTGCATCCGGAAACCCAAGCGTGAGAGCCAGGTTGGCATCTGGGTCAGCGTCGATGGCGATTACGGAGTAACCCGCATCCGACATCTCCCGTGCCAGCATAGCCGCCAGAAGCGTCTTGCCGACTCCGCCTTTGCCACTGACCGCCAGCTTCATGATCCCCTCGTCCGCGGGTGAAAATAGTTCACCCGCTGATTAAAAATCTATGTTTGGAAAACTGGCTAACCCGCAGGTGGTTTATTTGGTGCGAGCCAGATGAATAGTATAAGGGATTTAGCGGAAGTGAGTCAAATTAGAGCATCGCATAAGATTATCTATTCTTGGAGCTTAATT
>CAZMDI010000265.1:0-2307 GCA_964564995.1 uncultured Dehalococcoidales bacterium | reverse complement strand
AATCGGGACACATTTACCCATGCTACTAACCCGATTGCCAGGAAAATAACGAAAATCCCACCGCCTAAGTTGCCGAATGGAGTCCCTCGCAATACCGCGCTAAGAAGGATAATCAGAAGAATATCCGGGAAGCCGTACATGATGTCCACAAAGCGCATGAGGAGATTATCTACCCTCCCGCCTTTGGAACCAGCGAAAGCACCGATGGGGAGTCCTATTACCAGAACGATCAATTGAGTGAAGATACCAACGGCCAGTGATGTTCGGGCCCCGTACAACATGCGTGCAAACACATCCCGCCCAAGCTCGTCGGTACCGAACCAATGTACACTGCTCGGTTGAAGGAAAATCGAATCAAGGTCCTGTTTGGCGAAATTGTATTTTGTGATAAAAGGAGCAAAAATTGCTCCAAGGGCAAAAATCAGAATAATAATAGCTCCGGCAACTGCCAGACGGTTGCGCCTCAGGCGAATCCAGGCATCGTTCAGTAGGGTACGATGCGGACGGGACTGAGTTATTTCGGCTATTTCCAATGGTTTGGACTGCTGAGTATCAGTCATACCTGATCCTCGGATCTATCATCCCATAAAGAATATCTACTACGAGATTGATAATGGCTATGGCAAAGGCGTAGAAAAGTACAGTCCCCATAATCAAGCCGTAATCTCGCTGAGAAACAGACTGTACAAAGAGACGGCCTATACCTGGTACGGAAAAGAGGCTTTCCACAATGAATGAGCCGGTGACCAAACCTGCCAGTTCGGGGCCGGCGATTGTGACGACCGGTATCATGGCATTACGTAAAATATGCCTAACGAGTACTACTCGTTCAGTAAGGCCTTTGGCACGAGCGGTGCGGATATAATCCTGGCGCGTAACGTCCAGCATGCTGGCGCGGCTTATGCGTGCCATATAGGCAGCCGGCAAGGCAGCGAGGGCGAATGCCGGCATGATAATTTGACGGATAGAACCCCATCCACTGGTGGGGAACCAGTGCAGGGTGACTGAAAATATTATCATCAAAAGAATGCCAAGTACGAAATTGGGCATACTGGCGAAAATTGTGGCAAAAATTACGGCAAAATAATCGATAAAAGAATTCTGTTTGATGGCCGCGGCGATTCCGAGGGGGACCCCTACCAGTATAGCTATCACGAACGCTACCAGTCCTAGGGTGGCTGAGACAGGGAAACCGCCCATTATGATGGAAGTAACCGAGCGGTCCTGATATATATAGGAAACCCCCAGGTCTCCTTTTACCGCATTAAAAATATAATTCTTGAATTGAATCAAAAAGGGTTGGTTAAGACCGTACTTCCTGTTCAGGTTGTCAATTACGGTTTGGGGAAGTTGCTTATCACGGTCCCACGGGCCCCCCGGGACGAGATGCATGAGGCAAAAGGTGACAAAAGCCACCACGAAAAGAACAAGTATCATCCAGAGGAGTCGCCGAATTATATATTTGCCCATTGACCTGCCTATCAAGCTGCAAGGGATTGGCTCCCCAATCCCTTGCAGCAGATTTTAGCACAACGAATGAAAGAGTTCTACTATTTGGAGATTGTAACGTTGGTCCAGAACTGGTCGCCCATGATCTGGCCGTCCATGCCGGTGGGAGTCAGGCCTTTGAAGTAGGGCTTTACCAGATTAAAGCGCTCGCGATAGAACATGGTGACGATAGGAGCGTCTGCCATGACCATCTTCTGCGCATCAGCCCACTGCTGAAGCCGTTTAGTGTTATCAAGCTCTTTGCCTGCGGTCGTGCACAATGCATCGAATGCTGGTTTGGAATAGGTTGTGTGGTTGTTGCCGGCGCCCGTTCCAAACAGTTGCGGCAGCCAGTTGTCCGGATCGGGATAGTCTGCTCCCCAACCGAACCATGCCCAAGTGTGTTTATTTGAATTTACGAGCTGAGTGAATGCCTTAGATTCCATCGGCTCGAGGGTGAGGTCGATGTTAAGATTGTCTTTCATCTGTCCCTGCAAGAATTGAGCGATGGTTTTGTTGCTGGCTGTGTCCGAGAACTGGAACTTGAGAGCCAGCTTGCTGGCATCTGCAAGTTTAAGTTCGGTGAGCGCGGTCGCCAGCAAAGCTTTAGCCTTAGTGGCATCGAAGGTGTACTCAGCTCCAATGGTAGCGTCGTAGCCAGGCATGCCTGGTGGAATCCATGAAAGGGCTACTTTACCAACGCCGCCGCGAACCTTGTCTACAAAGGAAGCGCGGTCAACGGCGGTGGATATGGCCTTGCGTAAATTCAGATTGTCGTACGGGGCCGTGTGCACCTGGAATTGGAAGGCGAAGGTGGTC
>CAZMDI010000264.1:0-2374 GCA_964564995.1 uncultured Dehalococcoidales bacterium | reverse complement strand
TTGCCGCTGCGAACATACTCGAACCGGCACTGGCCCGCGGCGAACTGCAACTCATAGGTCCTCCCACAGTGGACGATTACCGCAAATATATCGAGCGAGACCCGGCCCTTGAACGCCGGTTCCAGCCCGTCCTGGTTGAGGAACCTTCTCTCGAAGATGCATTGAAGATCTTGCGCGGCATCAAGACACGCTATGAGGAACACCACCAGTTGACCATCTCGGACGAAGCGCTCAAGACGGCCGTTGATTTCGCCTCTCGCTACGTTCCCGATCGTTTTCTTCCTGATAAGGCCATCGACCTTATCGACGAAGCGTCATCGCGCGTCAGGATACGTTACCGCAGCAAACCTGCCATACTGCGCGAACGCAAAGAAGAAGAAATCAAATTACGCAAGGAAAAAGAAGTCGCGCTTGCCAGCCAACAGTATGATCTGGCTGCCGAAAAACGCCAACAGGAACTGCAACTAGAAGAAGAGATAAAAGGCATCGAAGGCGAATGGCAGGTCCGTCAGGGACAGGGTAAGCCCGAAGTTAAAAAAGAGGATATCGCTGAAGTGGTCGCCATGTGGACCGGTATCCCTGTCGTGCAGATCGCCGACGACGAGACGAGCCGCCTTCTGCACATGGAAGAGGCGCTCCACAATCGCATCATCGGCCAGGATGAGGCCATCGAGACCATCTCCCGCGCTGTCAGGCGAGCACGAGCAGGCTTGAAGGACCCTCGCCACCCGATCGGCACTTTCATGTTCCTTGGCCCGACAGGGGTCGGCAAAACCGAACTGGCTAGAGCTCTGTCAGAATTCATGTTCGGCAATGAAAATTCACTCATCCGCATCGACATGTCGGAGTTCATGGAGAAATTCGCGGTATCCCGCTTGGTCGGCGCCCCTCCCGGATACGTGGGATTCGAAGAGGGTGGACAACTGACTGAAGCCGTCCGCCGTAAAAGTTACTGTCTTATCCTTCTCGACGAAATCGAGAAGGCGCATCCAGATGTTTTCAACATCCTGTTGCAGATATTCGACGACGGCCATCTCACAGACGCCAAAGGGCGCAAGGTGGATTTCAGGAACAGCATCATAATCATGACCAGTAACATCGGCGCTGAGCTTATCCGAAAGGGCAACACCCTAGGATTTGTTTCCCACACCGACGAAAGCAAGGTCGTGCAGAAGTCATACGACCGTATGAAGGAAAACCTGCTGGGCGAACTGAAGAAAACCTTCAGGCCCGAATTTATCAACCGTATCGATGGTGTTGTGGTGTTCCATCCCCTCGAAAAGGAACAGATACGCAAGATCGTCGATCTCATGCTTGCATCAGTAACCAAGCAGATGCTGGAAAAGGGCATCAAGCTTGAGGTTACTGAAACAGCCAAGGACCTGCTGGGCACAAAAGGCTACGACGAAGTCTTTGGAGCGCGTCCCCTTCGCCGCACTATCCAGGACCTCATCGAGGACAAGCTGTCCGAAGACCTCTTGCGTTCACAGTTCCGCACTGGTGACACGGTCATCGTTGACCTCGCCGAGAACGGTGAAGAGCTGTTTATAGACGTGAAAAAAGCTCCCGAACCTGCGCTGACGGCCAGTGAGACAAGTAATAACTAACGCCAATCAGTTGAAAAAAGAGAGCCCCGCCAAAATCGGGGCTCTCTTTTTTATGCCGGAGAACTCCGCGGACGTATCGCGAACCTTTCTTGCGTTCAATGTTCAAATAGTTTAAAGTCAACACGTGTCTAAATCAAAAATCGTATTTGTGTGTAAAGAGTGCGGCAAGGAAAGCCTCCGCTGGATGGGACAATGCCCTGTCTGCTCAAGCTGGAACAGTTTTGCCGAACAAACCATAAGGCCCATTTCTTCCAGTCAGATGTCCGGAGCGGGACCCTTCAGCGTCCCCCAGGAACTGTCAAGGATCGAAGCCACGCCTCAGGAGCGCTGGCCTGTGGACATCGCGGAACTCAACCGTGTTCTTGGAGGGGGGCTGGTGCCCGGCTCGCTGGTGCTCATCGGCGGGGAACCGGGGATCGGTAAATCAACCCTCCTGCTCCAGGCGGCTTCCCGCATGGCTTCCTCGAAAGGGAAAGTAGCGTACGTAAGCGGGGAAGAAACACTTCACCAGACCCATCTCCGGGCACGGCGGTTAGGTATCGTCGGAGAGGGATTATACCTTCTGGCTGAAAACAATCTGGACAACATCATCGAGCACCTCGACAGGCTGAAACCCTGCATGGCGATAGTCGATTCTATCCAGTCGGTTTTCATTCCAGAACTCGAAACCTCTTCAGGCAGCGTTACACAGGTCCGTGAATGCACGCTCAAGCTCATGCGCTGGGCAAAACAAAGCCAGACGCCTGTTTTCATCACGGGGCATGTCA
>CAZMDI010000263.1:0-2417 GCA_964564995.1 uncultured Dehalococcoidales bacterium | reverse complement strand
CTTGCAATGAAAGGCGATGGCAGGGGCGAAAAGGAATGGAGGGGGACCGGGGTATCTGGAATGGGGGACGAGATTGGCGCGCTTCGCGCGGAATGGCAATGGACAGATATTGGATTTCTGGAGAACGAGGACCCGATCGACTCTGGATTCCGGCTGTCGCGCCGGAATGACAATACATGACGACGACCAAGTCGACTCTGGATTCCGGCTATCGCGCCGGAATGACAAACGGGGTGACGAGAACCTGATCGACTCTGGATTCCGGCTATCGCGCCGGAATGACAATACATGACGACGACCAAGTCGACTCTGGATTCCGGCCATCGCGCCGGAATGACAAACGGGTGACGAAGACCAAATCGACTCTGGATTCCGGCTATCGCGCCGGAATGACAAGGGGTGACGAAGACCAAATCGACTCTGGATTCCGGCTGTCGCGCCGGAATGACAAACGGGGTGCGCATGGGGGGACGGGATTGCCACGCTTCGCTCGCAATGACAACGGGAATGGAATTCCGCCGAAACTATCCGCCCAGTATCTGGCTGTAGGCCGATGTTGCAGCCTGCAACGCCGCTAAAAGGGGAGCACGGGTGGACGCGGGGACTGTGTCGAGAATTGCGGTCAATTCGGCAACGTTTCTAATAGAATATTGCCGCAGCAGTTTGAGCAGGACTGGATCGGTAATAACACCAGGAGTAACAGTCCCCTGGGTGTATGACGAGTTAGTTGTGGTGCGAGGCGCGCCTGAATTCTCAGATGCGGCAGTCGTACCGGGAGGTGTCGTATCCAAAGTCATCGATGGTGAATTCGGAGAAACCGCACCAATACTCGAGGCAGCAGGCAGCGCTGCTATCGTAGTCGTCACAGCCGGGGTAACAACCTTACTTCCAGGGAAACCCGTGTCAGTGGGACTTAAGCCCTGTCCCTCAGCCGAATCAGTCGTGCCGGCAGCAAATATGGTGGAATCACCGCTGTTGTTCATTCCCTGCTGAGCGACCGTGATCTGGTAAACCATCCCCAGATCGCTTGTGAATTGCCGGGTCAGGCTTTCGGTAAGCTGCACATCCCCTGCTTCGGCGGAATAAACTATCTCTCTGATCCTGCGGTCAGCCAGTGAGGCATAAAGTCGGGCTTTACCTGATTGAGAAGGCGTAAGCGTTAGTTGAACGTTTTCGACATTCCGTTTCAACTGATACAAAAACCCTCCAGGCATACTTGAAGATGAGGCTGCTACGACGCCACCCGCCGACGTCAAGACAAAGACCCCCAGGCTGGCTGCCATGGCAGCCCATTTCCAAGAAAGAGACACGCGAACCTTTACCGGTTTCTGTTCGTAAAGGGCTTTTCTGAATTCATACCGGGCCGTCGCTCGGAAAGCAGGCCGAGGAGAAATCGCTCCGGCCGACCGCGCAGCATGCATCGTTTCCAAAAGTGGTTTCAATTCCGACGCAAACTCAGGATGTCTAATAAGACAGGAATCCAGACTTTCGCCTTTCATCACCATGCTCTCAAAGCACTCGTTCAAAGCGTCGTCTAGCTGTGTGTCAGTTTTATGGTTAATTTTCATTGGTTTCAGCCACTGCCATTATTTTCTTCAAGGACGCGACAGCGCTATGCTGGAGCGCTTTAACGGCACCCTCACTTTTGCCCATGATCCTGGCCACTTCCGCGATAGGAAGATCACTGCTGAAGCGCAGGGTTATAACATCCCTCTGGGCTTTGGTAAGTTTTTTCGCCGCAGCAGCCAGGCGTTCAAGGTCCATATTAACTTCGGTCTGACGTTCCGGGTTTTCAGACGGGTCTGAGGGTGTAATCTCCTCTGTCAGTTCGCACGACTGTTGGCGGCCTGACTTGCGGAAATGGTCGACGGTCAGGTTGTGAGCTATACGATACAGCCATGCAGAAAATGGCACTTCCGTCCTTTTATAAGAAGAAATCGATTTCAACGCTTTTAAAAAGACCTGTTGAGTCATGTCCTCAGCCTCAGTCCGGTCGCCGATTTTGAGTGCAATATAACGATAGATTTTATCGAAATACTCTTCATAAAGTTTGGCAAAGGCTTCAGGATCACGTCCTTGGGCCCTTTGCACCAGACTTTGTTCGTCTTGCACCTGAGAACTCCCTGTGCCAATCATGAGGCAGTGTTATTGGTGTTGAGCCGGATGGCCCAGTGGTGTTTCCACGTGCACAAATTATAACGAAGGAAAGGGTAAAAAGATAGGGTTGTACACGTGGTAATGTGAAAGCAGGCAACCACCGGCAGGGACCAAGTCGACTCTGGATTCCGGCTGTCGCGCCGGAATGACAAGGGGGCTATTACTGATACGAATGACAATTGTCTGGCAGCCGATAAGGATGGAGAACGAGATTGCCACGCTTCGCCCGCAATGACAAACGGAGATTATGAGTCACGGGT
>CAZMDI010000262.1:0-2438 GCA_964564995.1 uncultured Dehalococcoidales bacterium | reverse complement strand
AACATAGGCTCCAGAACCACTAAGTTTACCCGGTTTAGGCTGCTCCCCTTTCGTTCGCCACTACTAAGGGAATATTGTATTTTCCTCGGGGTACTGAGATGTTTCACTTCCCCCGCTTGCCCCCGCCTGGCCTATGTGTTGAGCCAGGGGTACTCCGGTTTTACCGGAGTGAGTTGCCTCATTCGGGAATCCCCGGCTAAAGCTTGCTAGACAGCTTACCGAGGCTTATCGCAGTCTTGCCACGCCCTTCTTCGGCCCTTGATGCCAAGGCATCCACCGTGCGCCTTGTTTTGCTTGACCCACTTCAAACTTGATATTAGCCTGTTTTTTATATATTCAGTTGTTAATTCGGATAGAGGCATAAAGAAAGTGGCCTAGTGTATTCACCAAGCCACTGCTCGGTTGTTCACCGTAACTACCTTTATGTATCTATCGTCAACATAGTCGCCTGTTTTCACAAGGCAAAAGTAATAATACCATCAGGAGTGATTCTTGTCAAGGGAACTACCATGGCTAAATAGGCACATTGTCAAGAGTTTTGAGTGTTTTTGCAAAATAATTTTCAGGTTCTTTTTTAATGGTTGCCGTTACTCCATGCCATTTTGTTTTACAGGTCTCCGAACGGATCCGGGGGCCGATGGCGAAAACTGCAAGGAAGAAACATGCTGGATTACCGAACCGGGGGTTATGTATAATATTCGCATGGCGATATCCGAACTGCCGGCAACTGTGGAAGTCGTTGACGCTTTCAGGGAGCGGTTCATGTGCCAGCGGTGCGGCGCATGCTGTACCATTTTCGACGGGGTGAAGATAACCGAAAATGAGATGAAGGGCCTCGGTGTTCACCAAACTGAACGGCAGAACGCCTTCACAAAAATCGAAGGCGTATATTATATGAAGGAGCCCTGCCGGTTTTACGATTCAAACAGCGCCGAATGTACGATATATCAATATCGCCCGGAGACATGCCGGAATTTCCCGGTTCATACGGTCAATTGCGAAGACGGGCTTATCCACCTGTGTGTTTCAGAAACATGCCCGGCAGCCCTGCAAGCTCTTGCTGAAGTCGAGGTGGAGTTCCTGGGAAGATAACGATCATAAAGAGGTCTTTACCAGGCTTCCCGATATATTGATTCGATTGCTGTTTCATCCAGTTTCATGGGATGGGCCGATAGCCAGGGGGCCGTCTTGACAGCATTGGCCGCCAGATCGGCAATCTTTGTATTTTCAACCCCGAGGTCACGCAGTCTGAGGTCCATACCGAGAACCTTCAGCCATGCTTCCACTGCAGAAATACCTTCCTTGGCGCCGAAGACATTGCTGGCCAGCGTTTTTAGCCTGGATTGACGAATATCTGACAAAGAATTCAGCCATGCCGGCAGAAGTGCCGCCAGGCCGTCCCCGTGGGCCATATCATACATCCCGCTGAGAGGATGCTCTATTCCGTGCATAGTCATTGAGCCATCCCCGCCGCCTAGATCGGCAAAAGCTGAACAAGCAACCGTGCTGGCCCAGCTTAACTGGGAACGGGCCTCCAGATCGTCCGGCTTTTTCAAGACCCGGGGAAGATAATCGACGACCATCTTCATGGAAGTTTCCTTGATGCCATCGGAGAGTGGTTGAGGATTACCAGCCGTTATGTAAGGTTCAACCAGGTGGCAGAAAATATCCACTCCTCCTTGAGCAGTGGGTTTCATCGGAAGTGTCAGGGTCAGCTCAGGGTCCACAATCGAAACAACCGGATATGCACAGCGGTCGCTGAGCACACATTTATCATGTGTTTCCCAATTTGTTATAACCGCTCCGCAATTGGACTCTGAGCCGCTGGCGGCCACTGTGGGCACGGTGATGAGTTTAGGAAATTCACCACGAAGTTTTTCACGCGTTTCTATGTAGTGCCATACCGGTTTCCCGCCCATCGCCGCAACCACAATCCCCTTGGAAGCATCCATTACGCTGCCGCCACCTAGCGCAATTACAACATCGATACCTTTTTCGCGAACGGTCCTAGCACCTTCATCCACTGTGGTTGACCTTGGATTAGGTTCTACTTTATCGAATACGGTGACTTCTATCCCGCTTTTTTGGAGATCCGCTGCGGCGCGGTCGAGTAATCCGCTCTTTCGCATCGAGTTCTTGCCTGTGACGAGAAGAGCTTTCCGACCGACCCTGGCCGCTTCTTTTCCAAGCTGACCGAAGCCCCCGGCACCAGAAATGATCTTTGTGGGAATATAAAATGTTGTAATCATAGAATAATTATAGCAGGAGCAGTAATGTTGACTCAGTCTACTTCAGGTTTGCGCGCCTTTACCCATTTCTGTTTTTGCTCCAGCCGTACTCCTTCGTTTGTCGTGTGGTAGGCAGACAGAAACTGCTTCTTAAACGCATCAAATGAACCGTCAATGATAACCCCCCGGATATCTTGCATAAGGCGGGCC
>CAZMDI010000261.1:0-2509 GCA_964564995.1 uncultured Dehalococcoidales bacterium | reverse complement strand
ACTGGAGTTCAGACGTGTGCTCTTCCGATCTGAAGGCCGGGTTAGCACAAGCTACCACCGCCAAAAGCGCAGAAGGAGTGCAGTCTGCAGGCTGGCAGAAAGCTTCACTTGGATTAGCCAAATCTAACCTTGAAACAATTGACTTCGTTCAAAAAAGCGGTATATTTGCTATCGTGATCGGCGTGGGTTTTGTACTGGCCGGTTGGGGAATAATGAAAAAAAGCTAGATTCTAGATCACATTGATCTGAAATCATCTGAGATCAAGAACAAAAGAAGAGAGGGGCTATAACCCCTCTCTTCTTTATTTATACGTTTCATACATCTATTTTATTTACTTCGATACTAATAGAGCGTTTCTACATCCGGCCCCCGGAACCGTAGTATTGAAGCCTGTAAGTTGTCTTTTCGGACTTCAACCAGGCTTCAAGCCTCTGGTTTTCGGTTTTCAATTCCTCTATTTTATTTTCAAGCTTTGAAACCTTCTCGATTAATTCATCCACGACTTTCTGATCCGCATCTTTTTGGGAATCGCGCAACTTATCCGGCATCTCCGGTTCGAAAGTCTGCAAAGATGTATTCATTTTCCCTCCCTGGCTCCAACTAAAATTTGAAACAGTCAAAAACCTTTCCCCTGCAATTGATAGGCCTTAACACGCTAAATCAAAGCCGAACCCATGGCTTATTCCATCAGTGGTATCGTTGCTAACCCGCCGGGTCCGAATAAATTCCTTTTTCCTCAACATCTCGGAAATAATACGAGAGATCGGGGCCCTGATTTCACTGTGGGTTTCAGCGGTTTTATCGAGTTTTCCAAGAAGATCCTTAACGCCAAGCAGGTTTTTTTGTGAAACCAAAAGCTCTTCGAATTCTTCTTTCGAATCGCTTCTGTATCCCCTCAGAGTAATAAAAACCTTAATGCCGCATTCTTCGGTCCATTGACGCAGTGTGCCTCGCCTTACGCCAAGGACTTGGCGGGCTTCACTAATGCCTGCAAGGGGTTTACGATTCAAATTGGTGCCCCCGTCATGTTGGTTGTTATTGCCGCTAAAGTTGAACCTCACCCAGGCTCATACCAATATAACCCACAAAATGTTTGATTTCAATATCAATCGAACATAGTGCAATCCGATTTTGTTCAGATTTGCGGCAAAATAAGTGTAAGAACGAATTAAAGTGAAACCATCAATAAAACGAGCGGAAATCAGTCTCAACACTTTTTCCCACTCGCGTTCGAGTGAACCATTTCTTCAACCTACCGGGTTAAACACCCTTCCGATAAACAAGATAGGCCCAATAGTGATATCTCGGATAATATAAACAAATGGCCGGTCGATGTTCAGAGTAACCTGGATTGCAGGCATCGCGGAACCAACCATAATAACTGCGCTGGCCACTACAGCTTCCGTACCAGCATCGTCAACGGAGACAGATCCTTTATGAACAACATCAGAGATTTGTAGTCCTAGAGTTCCGGGCCTACCTGAAAAATCTGATTTCTCGTCGCTCGCATCCTTTTAGACAAACCAAAGGCACTCTTTTTCAATGACGATAGTAACTAACTATAGTAACTATAATCATTCATCTGCTATTCATAAATCTATGGTAATATGGCTGTATATATTTATTTGAGTAGTTTATTATAACATTATATGTATGCGATTTGGTTGACTTTTTGTAAAGAGCTATCGATTTTAGCGGATAATTCCTGTTTTTCCGTAAATAATACTTATCTGCTTTGAGAAAATTTTGAGAAAATTTGATCGTATAGCTCTTGTCCAGATCATTATCATATCAGCTTGCTTAATACCAGTGGGTATTGTTGTAGCAAACGCTCGGTCTATACTCAACCTTGTACCAGTAAATTCGGGGTTTGTTACCCAAGAGCTAGCAATATCAGATCTGCCGGGCACCACAGAAAATCTCACAATATCCATCTCCACTGCTAGTTCTGCGCCAACAACCGTGACCACGCCTACGCCTGTCAGTACAACGGCCGGTTTGATTCAACTAGTATTATTGCATCCCAAGACAGTTGCATTGTTTACCGGGATGCACGTTGGGCTTGCCTGTACCTCATGCCATGAAAACGGGGTTTATGTGGGCACTCCGAAGGATTGCAATTCATGCCATAAATCCTCAGATGTGCATCAAGGAAATTTTGGGACAGACTGTGCTTCTTGCCATAATTCCACAAACTGGACGGCACTCTCGAACAGCATCATAAACATAGACCATTCCAAGACTTCGTATAACCTGACCGGGGCCCACACATCTGCCAGTTGTGCCTCCTGTCATGTCGGAGGGGTGTATAAGGGCACTTCTGCCAGCTGCTATTCCTGCCACAAATCAGATGACAAACACAGTGGTTCTCAAGGCACCAATTGTGCTTCGTGCCATACCACTTCTTCCTGGCTGGGTGCCACGAGCTTTAACCACTCCGCTACGGCCTACCCCCTGACCGGGGCCCACACATCTGCCAGTTGTGCCTCCTGTCATGTCGGAGGGGTG
>CAZMDI010000260.1:0-2511 GCA_964564995.1 uncultured Dehalococcoidales bacterium | reverse complement strand
TCATGAGTATAAAGGCAATTAACCTTACGATAAACATGCTATTTTGCTCCTTTTAAGGGCGAGTTACATACTCATTCCCAATAAGTGTAGCACTGATTTTGGGTAACACAAGCTTTTACCCGTTACCTCCGAAAATATAGTTGCATGCATTTGCATTGGCTTTCGGGCCACCCTGCTGACACTCTGGTAGAAGCGAATTCGACAATGACAAACCCGGATTCTGAATGTCGGGACGTGCGCTCCGGCATGACACGCGTAAGGGGGGCGGGAACGGGATTGCCGCGCTCCGCCCTCGATGGCAATACGATTCGCCGCACAAAATGACATGTGTCTTTTGGCGGATCAAGTCCGACAATGACAAAACTTAGATTCTGGGTCCCGGGTCGCCGCCCGGGATGACAAAACGCGGTATGACCCGGGAACAAGACTTACTTGTCGGTCTTGAGCTCCTCGGTGATATCCTGCGACATCTTGAGGAAGAGTTTGCGGATCTTTTTCATCACCTGCTCGGCGGCGACCTCGCCGGCCTTGCGGGCCTCTTCAGCCGCGGCGCGGGCGTCGGCGGCCGCCTTCTCGGCGACCTCGATGCTGGAGGATATCTCGTCGAGGATGACGGGGAGGGGTTTGTCCATTATCTGGGAACGTTTTGCAATCTTAAGTTCTTTTTCAGCCATATTCTCACCTCGATTAAATCATAGCTTAATTTTGTGAATCCGTCACGCAGGTTGGAAATGGACCGGGGCGTTGAGTTGCAGACCGGACTCAATATGCACTGGACCACCAAGAGGACAGGCCTTCATAAAAACACAATATTTTACCCGTGTTATACTGGGGCCAGTCAATAAATTCATGGAGGAATAAGACTTTGGTTAGAAACATCCACACCTCGCGCAAATCATCATCCAGGGCCCGCATGGCCAGCAAGGTGCTGCGAGACCCCGAGGCGTCGGCACCCTCGAAAAGCGTAGCCGGTTCGATCCTGGCCGAAGCCAAGCCGGCGGCAAAGAAGAAAGCCGAGAAGGCCGAGAAGGCGGAAGCCAAGGCTGAGAAGCCCAAAAAAGAAGCCAGAACCAAAGCCAAGAAAGAATAAACGGGGTCAGCATTCGAGTCGTCGGCTTTCAGCCTGGAGCGGGACACATTTAAACCAGGTTGATGAGCCCCGGGGTAAGGCGCGGTGTGACGCCGGGCGGAGAACGAGGTTCCGGCGTCGAGCTTTACGACAAAATCCAGGAGACTGATAAGACAGAAAGCCAGAACGGGCTGTCAGCGGTCGCGGTTTTTGCGTACGCCGAGCCAGCTTATTAACAAAAGCGAGGCACAGACCAGATACAGGCAGGAATAAACATATATCGCATAAGTATAATCGCCGCCTGAGAGCATAAACGGGACGGCTGAAGCGATAAACAACAGCACGGACCCGACGATTAAATTTAAGCGCGACGCCATGATGCCTGCCCAGGAAAGCAGTAAAAGAACGATCGAATCGACTATGGGCGCGGCACCGGCGTGAGAGCGTATATCGAACGCAAGGCTAGCGGCGAAAAAGAATATCATCGCCGAAAGGATAATCTGCGCGGCCTGTTTTGTAATTTTCATTTCTTCCTTTCTGTTTGATTTAGTTGAAACGAATTGTAGCACAGCGGGAGTGTCAGACCTGCAGTACCCCCCGGATTCTGGCCCCCGGTTCACGGCACGGGATGAAAATTGTGTTTTAAGACTGAGTAAAGTAACCACCTGTCGGTCGGTAGCGGTGGTTAACAGGATTACCGTCCACCGAGGCTGGCGCACTCCGGCATGACAAAACGAGTGGGGGACTGGATACGAGATTGCTGCGGACCGCACACGGTTTACCTTCCAAGATGGGTACGAGCGCAATATTAAACCATAACAAAAGGGGGACTGACGGCTCCGTCAGTCCCCCTTTATCGTTCCCAAGAAAACGGGTTATGTCAGGTTCTTCTTGATGGTCTCGAATTCTTCCGCGGAGATCTCGCCCTTGGCATAGCGCACCCTGGCTATCTCAAGCGGGTCACCCGCGCCGTAGCCGTGCATGTTCATACCGTGCATCAGCATGCCGCGCCTGCGCATCATTCTGGCGCCCATCATAATCACCCCTACAATGAAGAGGAAGAAAAGAACCATGATGATTATGCCAAATATATGCATTCCGCCGTTCAGGCAACTGCCCTCGAAACCACCGTAACCGGGATATCTGCCAAACATCATAATCTAACTCCTTATTCCTTGTTTATAATATACTCTTTCGAAACCGCGCGGTATGTAACCCAGGTAACTAACCGATGTTTTTCGGGGGAGGAGACGGCGGGCGAGGAGCCACATCCGACAGTGCCCTGACCGGCAGGATAAGCAGCCCGATGAGACCAGCGGGTGCGAAGAATCCGAGCAGCATCCAGGCGCCGCTGCGCCCTTTGAGTTTAGCCCACAGGTAGCTGCCCCAGAGCACGAGCCCCAGCCCGGCGATAAACATCGTGAGGGCCCAGAAATCTGACG
>CAZMDI010000259.1:0-2527 GCA_964564995.1 uncultured Dehalococcoidales bacterium | reverse complement strand
CGAGATTTCTGAATGTGACTGGAGTTCAGACGTGTGCTCTTCCGATCTCTCGGACGGCATCCTCGACCGAGCCATGGTTCATCACTATTTCTTCACCGGTCATGAGATCGCAAGCGACGCAGGCGAACGGTTTTTTTAGATCTTTGAACTCGATATTGCCGCCGATCACTTTCTGTATTTCATGTTTGAGACGTTCACCGGTGATGAATCCTGTGTGGGGTATGGTAAAATCCATGAGTTGCCCGCGTTTCTTCCAATCGAAGCCGAGAACCAATTTCTTCATATCCCCAGCATTCATGCCCGAAGCGTGAAGCGCCCCGATAACTGCACCGGCGCTCGTGCCGGCCACAAAATCGATTGGGATACCCTCTTTTTCGAGGATTTCGAGGACCCCTATCTGGGCGATCCCCCGCGCCGCTCCGCCGCCCAGTGCTATGCCGACTGTTTTCCTTACCATGTATTACTCCGTTTTTCTAGCCCAGGAAATATAGATGGTCATTTATTACTGGCGACCGGGACCAGCTTTTCCGAAACAGGCTTGAAGTTTCTTTTTTCCCATTCGTCGCGTAGCAGGCTGAAGTGCCACAGGTCTATCCATTTTCCCTTTTTCAAGATCTGCCTGCGCAGGGTCCCTTCGAATTCGAAGCCGTTCTTTTCCATGACACGGCGGCTGCCCAGGTTTCCTGTGAAAGCGCTGGAAACTATGACGCCGGCACCCAGGTGTTCGAAGCAGAAATACGAGATCAGGGCGAGGGCCTCTCCGGCATATCCCTTCCCCCAGTACGGCTCACCGAACCAATATCCCGCTTCGAATTGGGTCGGGTATCGAAATATGCGGACGTCGATGGCACCTATGAAAACCTCGGGGTTTCTTGCCTCTTCCACGGCGAAGGCGTATTTGGTGCCCTCCCGGGCATCCCGGGGCCAGATAATGCCGTAAGTCTCTTCCAGTTCGCTTCGGTTTTTCGGGCCTTTCCAGCAGAGCCATTTACGGATGTCATCGTTGCCATGGATGAGCTTGTAGCCGGTTTTAGCGTCGGCAGGGGTAGAGGTCCGGAGCCTTACTTTTTCTCCGGTAAGCTCGATGTAATCGAAACCGCAGTTGCGGAGTGGAGCCTCAGCGCCACAGTTCATCGATGTTTTTCTCAACCTCCTTCGGGCTCGTCTCTGCGGGTGTGAAATCCTTGTATGATTCGCGTGAACCATATTCCCTCGGACTGAATGCTACCGGCATGGGCACCGCATGGCCGAACACCAGTGCCTGCTGTTTGGAAGCCAGCTTGGCCAGCACTCCTTTCAGCTCGTTTTTGCCGGAGATGCCTGCCAGCACGCTGTCGATGTCCTTTTCATTATCCAGCAGGCAGGTTATCTTGGTTCCCAATTGGCTCATGACCTCGGAATCTATTCCGGACGGCCTCTGGTCGATGACCAGCAGCGTGCAGTTGTACTTGCGCATCTCGCGGGCTATGGTCCCGAAAATCGTCTGCGAGGCTACCTCGGGGTTCAGGAATTTGTGGGCCTCTTCGATGGTTATCACAAGGGGGAAAGGCGGCTTCGTATCCTCTGCCAGTGCTTTTTCGGTCTGGTCCCGGTATTGCGAATATATCCGGCGTGTCAGCAGGTTGGCGACCAGTATGTAGGCCGTGATATCGGTATAGCGCCCGAACTCCAGCACCACGTTGGTGCCCTGTTGCAGGTATTTCAGCACGAAATCCACCGCCCTTTGCTCCACATGGGGCTGCATGAAGGATAGCCTGGTGATGGTCGCCAGCCCTCGTTTAAGGCTCTGGAAGCTGCTCTCGTGTATGTTGATTTCCTTCAAGAACGCCTCACTCTCTTCTCCGGCGTCTATCTCGAGAGTCTTTTGAATCCAGGCGCGCCCGAAGTGCTTGCGAAGAGTGAAGCATGCCTCGACGGCCAGGTCGGTCAGGTTAAGGGTCTGGCGCAGCAGCGCCATGTCCTCGGGCTCGATTTCGTCATACCCTATTTTTACGATGAAGTCGGTGGATACCTGCCGCCTGCGGGCGTTTTCCTCGTCAAGCGAAAAGATAGAGACTTTTGTGGGAAACAATTGCTTCAGGGCTTTGACCTTACGCCCTTTTTCGCTTGAGCCTTCCCATCCGTACTCGCTGTGCATGTCGAAGACAAGGTTGACGCAGGCGCTTTTTTGGAGCATCCCGATGAGCAGGATGCGGGTGAGGAACGTTTTCCCCGTGCCGCTCTTTCCGAATATCCCGTTCGAACGCTTGACCAACTCCGGAAGGTTAATGCAGAGCTTGGTCTCCATGTCCAGCGGGTTGCCGATCCAGAAACGCTTATCGTCCTCTTTCCCGAAGACGAGTTCTATGTCGGTGTCTGAGGAAAGCCCGACAGGCGAAAAATGGCTGGGGATGGTCTTGACGGGCTGCGGGCCTTCGATTACCGCTTTCGAGTCGCCACCGATCACCAGGTATGGTGTTACGGTTAGCAAGCCGTAAGCGCTCGTTCCCGAGAGTACCTCGGCGCTGAACGTGTCACCGGGGTCGGG
>CAZMDI010000258.1:0-2548 GCA_964564995.1 uncultured Dehalococcoidales bacterium | reverse complement strand
AATTACACACTCCTCAAATATATTTAATATTCTTAAAAAGTTTCCTCATCAGACGAGCAAACACCTACGCAGCCGCGAGTCATACCTATGACGCCGGTGCGGCTTATCTCCTTGATTCCGAATCCTTTCAATAGATTATACAGCGAAGTTACCTTTGCTTCGTCCCCCGTGACTTCCACAGTAAGAGAGTCGATAGATACGTCAACTATTTTGGCTCGAAATATATCTACTATCTGCATTATCTCGCTTCTTGAGGAGGCATTGCACTTTACCTTAATGAGTGCGAGTTCGCGCATGATGGTCGTCTCGCCAGTAATATCCGTGACCTTCAAGACGTCGATGACTTTGTCGAGTTGTTTTCGTACTTGTTCTATCATTGTAGCCGCGCCGTCGACGACTATGGTGACCCGCGAAACGTTCGATACTTCGGATGCCCCTACGGCGATGCTCTCGATGTTGAATCCTCTGCGGCGGAATAGGCTGGCGATACGGTTCAGAACGCCGGGTTTATCGGCCACTAAGGCCGTTATAATGTGCTGCGACGTGACCATGCCGGTACCTCCTTCCTGGGTTCTTCGATGAACTCGTTCAAAGAAGCTCCAGGGGGAACGAAGGGGTAAACATTCTCTTCGGGCTCAACCTCGAAGTTGATGATATAGGGTCCTGGGGTAGCCATGGCACGCTGTATCGCAGGCACTACCTCTTCTTTGGTCTTGACGTTCTGTGCGGGGATACCGTAGGCATCCGCCAGCTTGATAAAGTCGGGGCAGTGAAGCGGGGTTGCCATGTACCGCTTTTCGTAGAAGAGTTGCTGCCATTGACGTACCATGCCCAGGTAATTGTTATTCAGGATGGCGATCTTGATACCGATCTTGTCGCGTGCTACGGTTGCCAGTTCTTGTATAGTCATCTGTATACTGCCGTCTCCGGCTATGCACCAGACAGTTTCGTCGGGCTTGCCTACTTTTGCCCCTAGGGCTGCTGGAAGTTCGAAGCCCATAGTTCCCAGACCGCCGGAGGATATAAAGCTGTTGGGCTTGTCGTAGAAAAAGTGCTGGGCTGCAAACATCTGGTGCTGGCCGACGCCGGTGACCACCAGTGAAACGCCTTTCGTTACCTCCCAAATCTTTCGGATGACATATTGGGGCAGTAACCCGGGGACGTCCCGTATGGTGAGCGAGGGATGTTCCTTACGCCACAAATCGAGTTGTGCCAACCACTCGGTGTGATTCTCCGGTGCCAGCATCTTGTTTAACGATTTTAATACCGTTTTGGCGTCTCCCACGATGGGCACGTCCACTCGTACATTTTTTCCGATCTCGGCGGGGTCGACGTCGATGTGCACGACTTTGGCGTGGGGCGCGAAACCGCTTACCTTGGCGGTAGCCCTGTCGTCGAACCGCATGCCTATCGCGATGAGAAGATCGCAGTCGGTGACAGCCAAATTGGCATATGCCATGCCATGCATACCCAGCCAGCCGTAAGACAGCTTGTTCGATTCAGGGAACGAGCTTATACCGAGCAGCGTCGTTATAACGGGTATCTGCGCCGTTTCAGCCAGGGTAAGTAATTCATCATATGCGCCCGAAATGATTACACCGCGCCCCGAGACGATGATCGGCTTTTTCGCACCCGCGATCAGTTTGGCTGCTTTTGTTATCTGGGAAGGGTGCCCTGAGAGTGTAGGTTTATATCCTGGCAAATCTATTTTGGTCGGATAAACGAACTCCGCCGTCTCAACCTGTACATCCTTGGGTATGTCGATAAGTACGGGGCCTGGTCTCCCGGACCGTGCCAGGTAAAAAGCCTCTTTGACAGTCCTTGCCATGTCGGCTGGGTCGGTCACCATATAGTTATGCTTGGTGATGGGCAAAGTGATCCCTGTGATGTCGATTTCCTGAAAGGCGTCCTTGCCGATGAACGGCCTTCCGACCTGCCCTGTTATCGCCACCATGGGGGTTGAATCCAGGTAGGCGTCGGCGATTCCGGTAACCAGGTTAGTGGCTCCCGGACCGGAGGTCGCGAAACAAACCCCGACTTTACCGGTTGCGCGCGCGTATCCCTGTGCGGCATGGGCGGCGCCCTGTTCATGGCCCGTTAAGATATGCAGCAGTTGGGGATATTGAGTCAGAGTGTCGTAAAGTGGCAATATCTGGCCGCCGAGGATGCCAAAAATTACGTCAACGCCCTCCTTGAGCAGGCTTTCACAAACTATTTGAGCGCCGGTCAGTTTCATGTGTTTTACTCCTAAGCCAGCACGGCACCGTGGCTTGCCGAAGTGACTCTTTCCGCATAGCGAGCCAGGTACCCGCCTGTTACGCGTGTTTTAAACGGCGGAACTTCTGCGAGGCGCTGTTCGAGTTGTTCGTCTGAAAGTTTAACGTTAAGTTTGCAGTTCGAGATATCGATTTCAATGATATCCCCCTCTCTTATGGCTGCGATAGGACCGCCCAGCGCAGCTTCGGGGGCGACATGGCCGATGGAAGCCCCTCTGGATGCGCCCGAAAAGCGTCCGTCTGTTATAAGCGCCACTTCCTTATCCATGCCC
>CAZMDI010000257.1:0-2552 GCA_964564995.1 uncultured Dehalococcoidales bacterium | reverse complement strand
CCCTGCTCATCGCATTGTTAGAGACCGTACAGCCCGCCTCGAAACATGGGGTCATGGTTGCGATGGCGCGGTTGAATTGTTCCGCAGGGAAAAAGAATAATTGATGAGAATGAGGCCTGTGCTGGTGCGGGGGTCGAAGGTGGTCTGGTATTACGGTGTTTTGTAGCTTATCCTAGGATGCCCCAAGCACCTTGTTGCCGTCTATAGTCCTGGAATTGTAAGCCTCATGTTTGGATGCGGTTGCCGCGCATTCACCTGCCAAAAATCCGGTCGAGAAAGCCGCCTGGAGGTTATACCCGCCCGTCCCCGCCTCCAGGTCCATGACCTCCCCGCAGAAATACAAACCCTTGACGATTTTGGAAGCCATGGTTTCGGGGTCGATTTCGCCAAGCGAAACCCCACCACCGGTCACCACCGCCGTCTCCATGGAATAGGGCCGCTCGATGTCGAAGCGCAGGGACTTGATGGTTTGTAAAAAGTGCTCACTTTTTTCCGAGACTATCCCATCGTTAACTTCATGATTGGTCGCCCCTGTCATAGCTGAGAGCGATTTAATAAGGGCCTGAGGCAGGACGCCCTTGAGGATGTCACGGTAATCGAAACTGCGATATTTGAAAGTAGCATGATCCAGGTGGGATTTAAGCTCATCCATCGTTTTATTCGGTGTCAGGTCGATAGAAACACTGACACGCCCTTTTTCTAGGCCTTTAACGATATCGATGCTTGCCTCGAGGATAGCTGGTCCGCTAAGCCCGAAATGTGTAACGACGGCATCGCCGGTGCGGCTCTCCATAACAGGAGCCTCAGGGAGCTCCCCCGCTAAGCCACGCCCCGCGTCGCGCCCGGGAGTCAGCGCGATATCGATTTCGGTAGAAGGACAGGCGAAAGCGGTGATCCGTACCCCGCGCAACCCCGCGCCCTCCAGCATTTTGTATTTCCCCGGGTCTTTCACAACAAGCGGCACGAGCCCCGGGCGCAGATCGGCAATCGAGTGTCCTGCCGTGGCTGCTATCCTGAAGCCGTCTCCGGTGGAACCCGTTTGGTGGTGCGAGGCGCCGCCAGTTGCTATGATGACCGCTGCGGCTGGTAAATCTCCTGAATTCGTGCGAACTCCGCAAACCCTCCCACCATCAATGATTAAATCGGTGGCGCTCACGGCGGGCCGTACTTCGACACCTCCTCCGGACATGTAAAGTTCCAACGCCCGTACGATGTCATGTGAACTGTCTGAAGCCGGGTATATCTTGCCCGAAGGTTTGGTTTTGAATTTAACTCCGTATCTTTCGAAGATCTCCAGGAGTTCGTCGCGGAAGAAACGTTTAAAGGACGGAAGAAGGAATCGGCCGTTGGCGCCGAACTGAGCTATAAAATCATCTATGTTTCTTGTGTTTGTGAGGTTGCAGCGCCCGTTTCCAGTGATGAGTATCTTCTTGCCAGGGCAGTCCATCTTTTCGAGGAGGAGAACCCGGGAACCTAGTTCCGCAGCTCGTCCGGCAGCCATCATGCCCCCGGCACCCGCCCCGATTACGATTATCTCTCTGTTACATCCCATGCAGGAATTGTGAGGTATTAGAGGTTGTGATGTCAAAAAATTCAAAGCTTTGTTACCAGTCTTTCGGTTCTTTCTGTTTTTTAAATTATGGGCGATACGACTTATACCGGTGCGTAGCGATTGTAGGACGTGTTATATTGGTTCATGTGAATACAAACCGTAGGAGGGTGTGTCATGAAATGGATTACCCGTTCTCACGTCCACGTCGACCGCGTCGCCTGCCCATGGCTTATCAGGAGATTCATAGATAACCAGGCCGACTTTCTTTTTGTTCCAGCCGCCATAGTAAACCAGGTCGCCGCAGACACCAATTCAATCCCTTTCGATGTACCCGGAGCCGAGTTGGGCCATCACGACGGGCGTTGTTCTTTCGAGTCGATAATCCTCAAATATGAATTGAAAGACCTTGCGCTTACGCGCATGGCGAAAATCGTGCACTCTGCGGACGTGGCGTCCGATCTCAGCAAAGATCCTTTAGCAATCGGGCTCGAAGCAATCGCGACGGGCTACGGTTTGCGTTATCCGGACGACGAAGAAAACCTGTCGCGTCAATTCGAAGTTTACGATTCACTCTACGCATGGTGCCGACTTCAGATAGCGGGAATAAAAGAGTAGCTGCTTTTTTCTCTGTTCCTCTTCTTTTTTGTGTTTTAAGTCACAACTCACATTTGGTGTCTATGTTATATTGAGAATAGAAATAGGATATGTTAGTGCCGGAGGTTTTCAATGGCAGAACAAAAAGATACGAGTAATCACAGGGTCATCACTCTCGATCTGGCTGGGATGAGTTGCGCGAGTTGTGCAGGTGGCGTTGAATCCACACTGTCGCAAACGCCGGGCGTTTTGAAAGCGACTGTTAATTTCGCTGCCTCCCGAGCCGTGGTGGATTATGACCCAGGCAAGATAACCCTTTCGCGCATCTCTAGACTTATCAAGGAGATGGGTTATTCCGTGGTGACCCGCAAAACCATCTTCCCGATAGATGGGCTGCACTGCGCAT
>CAZMDI010000256.1:0-2569 GCA_964564995.1 uncultured Dehalococcoidales bacterium | reverse complement strand
ACCTGGACGATCTGTTCCTTACCCTTGACAGGGGTGGACGCCCGCTTGAGCTCGTCCACTATGGCGTTGGTAGCTTTCTCGATGCCGTGCTTGAGGCTCAGGGGCTCGGCGCCGGCGGCGATATTCTTGAATCCTTCGCTGATGATGGCCCAGGCCAGAATGGTCGAAGTTGTGGTGCCGTCACCCGCTGCGTCATTGGTCTTGGAAGAAGCCTCTTTGACCAGCTGAACGCCCATGTTTTCGAACGGATCCGGCAGTTCGATATCTTTGGCGATGGTTACGCCGTCATCGATGATGACTGGGGCGCCCCATTTTTTCTCCAGAGCTACGGGGTGGCCCTTGGGGCCGAGGGTTACCCTGACGGCTGCCGCCAGTACATCTACACCCTTCTTGAGGGAGCGTCTTACATCTTCACCGAATATAATCTGTTTTGCCATGTTTATTTCTCTCCTTTACTTGGTTTTTTTAGCCAGGATGTCGCTTTCGCGCAAAATCATAAGATCTTCGCCTTCCAGCTTAATCTCGGTACCGCCGTACTTGGCGTAAAGTACGATGTCCCCTACTTTGACTTCCATGGGCATGAACTCGCCCTTATCTGAGCGCTTCCCTGCGCCTACGGCGAGTACTTCGCCTTCCTGTGGTTTCTCTTTCACGGTGTCGGGCATTATCAGCTTTCCGGGGCCAGCTTCCTCCTTGGCCATGGGTTTAACCAGTACCCTTTCGCCTAATGGTTGAATTTTAGATGCCATGCTTGATCCTCCTCATTTCTTTTCTTCGATGTTTTAAAATGTTAGCAATCTCGAGTGGAGACTGCTAACTCTATGATAACCGAACTCGGGGATTATCGCAAATCTTCATTACAAGTAAAAAATCTGTTGAGGGGCAAATAGAGGCAAAGGTCTCTCGAAAACAGGTCAATATCTTGACAAAGCTATCTCTAGCTCGTTCAAAAAAGCTTTAACGTGGGTATCACGTCCAGGTTCAGACCGTCTCCTGCTCCGTTGATCAGCCTGAAATACCCGCATGCGGCTACCATCGCCGCATTATCGGTGCACAGAAGTGGCTCCGGGATGAGTACGGGCACGGGCGATTTCTGGACAAGTTGCTCGCGCAGGAGGCTGTTGGAGGCCACTCCCCCTGAAATCAGTATCTGTTTTACGCCGCATTCTTCCGCTGCAGATATAGTCTTGGCGACCAGTATGGCTACAACCGCTTTTTGAAAGCTCGCTGCTGCGTCGCTCGGATTGTTTATCTTGTTGTTCTCGACCAGCCGGTAGAGAGCGGTTTTGATCCCGCTGAAGCTGAAATCCAGGGTTCCGGGAAGCCAGGAGTAGGGCAGGTCTACACAGGGGGTCCCGTTACGCGCCGCTTTGTCTATGGCGGGGCCGCCGGGGTATCCCAATCCGAGGATGCGTGCAGCTTTGTCGAAGGCTTCCCCGGCTGCATCATCGAGCGTTTTCCCGAGGAGTGTGTAGGCCCCGTGGCCTCTCATCAATATAAGGTCGGTATGTCCTCCGGAAACTATTAGACATAACAACGGAAATTCTGGAACGGTCTTGCCAAGCCAGTTGGCATAGATATGCGCCTCAAGATGGTTGATTCCGATCATTTTAAGCCCTCGTGCCATAGCCATGGCTTTGGCTGCGCTAACCCCCACAAGCAGCGACCCGGCGAGTCCCGGCCCGTTGGTCACTGCGATCGCGTCGATGTCATGCCATCCTGTCAATGCCTTGTCCATGGCTTGCCGGATTATAGGAATGATTGCCAGCAGGTGCTGCCGGGAGGCGACTTCCGGGACCACCCCGCCGTATCTGGCATGGATCTCTATCTGTGAAGCTATCTCGTTGGAAAGGATGCGGACGCCGTCCTCGACCACCGAGGCCGACGTTTCGTCACATGAACTTTCTATGCCCAGGATTCTCATAATCTGGAATTATAACATACAGCTTCGGGCGCGGTCACCGGAGGGCCCAGACTGATCCGGTGTTTGACGGGGTCCGCCTGTGATGATAGCATTGCACAGCAATGGACAGGAGGCTGGCATGTCATTGGGAACAAGGATACTCACACTTGTAATCGCCGTCGCATTCATAGCGATAGGCGTGGCTGTTTTAATTCAAAGGATAGGGGCTGTCATAGGGTGGGAGAACACTGGACGTGATTGGCCCGTATTCGCCTTCATAATACTATTGATCTTCCTGATCGCTTTCATCGTTTATAAGACCGTAGGACGCAAGATCTCTCGTTGACATAATGTTGTGGATTAACATCTTCATTCACAACTATCACATTCAAGGCAAGCTGTAACTCCTCTGATTTTGACACCCCCTCCGGTCGATGTTATCATGGGAAATTGGCTGCCTGAGATCCTCTTGGGCGAGGTGGGTTATGAGCACCGACATCATTTATTTCATCGTTTTATTGGTGTGCGTTATCCTGTCCGCATTTTTTGCGGCTGCGGAAACCGCTTTCATGTCCCTTGAAAAGTTCCGGCTTCAACGGATGCTGGAAACCAAAATAAGGGGAGCAGAGCGCGTTTCCCGGATGATGGAGCGTCCCGAGCGATTCT
>CAZMDI010000255.1:0-2578 GCA_964564995.1 uncultured Dehalococcoidales bacterium | reverse complement strand
CGGAATGCGGGAAACTGCTGATCGAAGGCCCTGACAAGTCGGCCCGCTGTACAAGTTGCAAATACTCCACCAGGAAGGCTGAATAAGATTGGATGCAAGAAGCAGTTAACAGTTATATCGCCCGCTTCACAGACTACCTCGAGGCCGAGAGGCATGCTTCACGCTACACAGTGCGAAACTACCGAAGCGACCTTATAGGGAACAAACTGCATGGGACAGAAAAGGGGTTTTTCCAGTTCCTCGACCGTCGCGGGATAGATTCACTGGAGGCAGTCGATAAAGCCATAATGCGAGAGTATCTCGGCTACCTCGTTGACCAGCATGTAGCCAAGGTCAGCCTCGCGCGTAAATTGTCCGCGATACGATCCTTCTATCGCTATCTTCTGCGCGAACATATCATCGAACGCAACCCGACCGAACTGACCGTTTCGCCCAAGCTTGACCGCCGCCTTCCAGAATTCCTCGCGTCTGAAGAGGTCCTCAAACTTATCAGTCAGCCTGATATTTCCAAACCTCACGGTCAGCGTGACCGCGCCATCATCGAACTGATATATGCGGCGGGCGTCCGTGTGAGCGAACTCACAGGGCTTGATTTGATCCAGCTGGACCTCGAATCCCGGCAGCTGCGCGTACTGGGCAAAGGCAATAAGGAGAGACTGGTCATTATAGGTCAACCAGCCGCCATGGCCATCTCGAATTATTTAAAAGAGGGCAGACCGGCCATGCTAGGCAAGGTCAAAACCGATGCAGTTTTTGTAAACCGTTACGGCGCCCGACTCAGCGAACGATGGGTACAGGAGATGCTGGAAAGATACGCTGCCGCCGCTGGAATCGCGAAAGGGGTTCACCCGCACCTGCTCCGCCACACTTTCGCTACGCACCTGCTGGACGGCGGAGCCGATTTACGGGTAGTGCAGGACCTTCTCGGGCACGCCAACCTGGCAACAACCCAGATCTATACGCACGTCACTCAGAAACAGACCCGCAGGGTTTACATGGCTTCACACCCGATGGCCGGTATTAAGGATAAACAAAATGAATATGAACACGAAACGTCTCAAGGGTCTGAGGACTATTCTATCTGAAAAGACCATCAGGGCTATTCTGGTTTCACGAGCGGAAAACCGCTACTACCTTTCAGGGTTCAGCGGTTCATCAGGGTACTTGCTCATAACCGCTAATAAACAGCTTTTAGCTACGGATTTCCGCTACGTCGAACAGGTAAAACAACAGTCGCCTGACTTTTCCCTTTTCGAAACCAAGGGGGAAGTTGCGAAATGGTTCCCCGAATTCGTCGGCGGTCTCGGCCCGAAAGAACTCTTTTTCGAGGCCGATGACATCACATTTGAAAGATATAGCAAGATCAGAGACAGCCTCTCCCCCCTGGGTATAGAGCTTAAGCCTTCAACGGGTATCATCGAAGATCTGCGGTCGGTGAAAGAACCCGGTGAAATAGCACTTATCGAAAGAGCCGTAGCTGTCAGCGACGCAGCGCTCGAGCATATTCGCCTTATTGCAAGGCCCGGCATGACCGAACTCCAAATGGCTTGGGAGATAGAAAAACATATGCGCGAACACGGAAGCGAATCCGTGCCATTCGAGGTCATAGTAGCGGCCGGTAAAAATGCCGCTTTGCCACATCATCGGCCTTCAGATTATATCGTGCGCGACGGGGAACCAATAGTCATCGATATCGGCGCGAAGTGCCAAGGATACGCGAGCGACCTGACACGAACAATTTGTTTGGGACAAGAAGATAGCCAATTTCGTAATATTTATGAGATAGTGCTCAAAGCTCAATCATCTGCCGAGAAACAAATCCGTTCAGGCATGAGCGGAAGCGAAGCTGACGCTATCGCCAGGGACATCATCGCCGGCGCGGGATATGGAGACAAATACGGGCATGGGTTGGGTCATGGTGTGGGCCTCGTCATCCATGAAAAGCCCCATGTCGGCATCACGTCTAAAGACATACTAACTGACGGGATGATTTTTACGGTTGAACCGGGTATCTACCTGCCTGAGTGGGGAGGCGTTCGCATCGAAGACACCGTCGTGATGGAACGTGGTAAAATACGCGTGCTTTCCGCATCTCAAAAATAATTTCTGCGACTTTGCATGAAAGGATACCGGGACAATTTGATAAAAACAGACCTTCACATCCACACCAGGTACTCCGGTGATTCCGATATCACTCTTGAAAAACTAATTCAGAGATGTACCCAATTGGGATTTGGAGCCATCGCGGTGACCGACCACGGGACCGCAGAGGGCGCGATTGAACTCTCAAAATCAAACACACCGTTCAAAGTGATAGTGGGGGAAGAAATCGCCAGCGACGAGGGCGAAATAATCGGGCTTTTTTTAAATGAAACGATCCCTAACGGGCTCTCTCCGGAGGAAACCATCAATCGAATCCGTACCCAGGGAGGGTTGGTTTGCGTGCCCCATCCATTCGACCGTTACCGTTCCTCAGCCCTACAGGCAAAAACCTTGAACCGAATAGCCGGGAAAATAGACATCGTCGAAATCTTCAACGCCCGCACCATACCAGCTCAAAATCTGACCCTGCCCGGCA
>CAZMDI010000254.1:0-2581 GCA_964564995.1 uncultured Dehalococcoidales bacterium | reverse complement strand
CGGTACAAGCAGTTTCGGCAAAGTTCTTGACCTTGCCTGGAAGGGAAAAAGGGGCGAAGTCCACATCAACGAATTCTCCCACAAGCCTTCGACCAGAACTATTAGCGTGTCCAGCTTTCGCGGCGCGGCCCTCAACCAGTCTCTGAAACAACGAGATCCCGGAGCCAATTCAGTCATCGCCGAAATTTTAAACTACCCCTGTGTAAATATTGCAGCCAGCCGCAAAGAGGGCCTTGAGATAACTCTGGCAGACGTTCTGAATGGAATCCCGACAGCCCTATCATTTCGGAGCCCCGAAGATATCTATAACGAAATCGTCGAATTTTGCCGCTATACCACACGCCCCATCGTAATCAAGGGAGACATCCTTGCTCCGGGAGGTCATTTTGCCGAGCAGCTCTTAAGCCTGTTACAGCATAAACCGGCCCGCAATTCCCTGGTATTTGAATTTAGAGAGGCTATTCAGCCCTTTTTTATACAGGAAATCGCCCGTTCCGCGCCGCGCTTCCAACTGAAGATAACTCCAGGAAGCCACGACGAAACCTTAAGAAAATCGGCAGGCAGGCAATATTCGAATGCCGACATCGAATCAACCATCTCTGAAGCCCTAAAAGCAGGAACCGGTGGCATAGAAATATCGTTCCTCGCCGGACTCCCGGGCCAGACCCCGGAATCTGTGTACGAAACTTCCGTATACTGCGAATCTCTACTGAGGCTCTTCGATGGAGACAGGCGTCTTTCGCTTTCATTGGCACCTTTCTCTTCTCCGGCATCCGCAGGATTTGGAGCGCTGGCGGGATGCGGTTTCATTTCCCGTTTCAAGGATTTTAAGGATTATATTAAAGCCATGAGTTTGCCGTGCTGGAGCGACAGGCTTGAATATTGCACGCCAGAGATGTCGTCACAGGAGCTTGCCCTCACAATGTACGCGACGCTGACCCGCCTGATACGTTTGAAAGCTAAATACGGACAAACGACACCCATCGAGGCTGAACGCTCCGTTGCGCTTTACGACAGGGGGATGGAGATGGTGAAGCGCATCGCCAGATTCGAAAATGACGTGTCCCCCGAAGAGGTAGCCATGCTGGTGCCCGAAATAACAAACATAAACCGCCTGTCCGAGAGCTCTAAATCTACGGGGGGCTTGCCGCTGTTCTCGCGTCCACACGATATTCTAGCGATGGGGAAGGCGATCATAGAAACTTTCAGGCAAAAAAGCCGCAAGCCTTTAGAATAGGCAGATAACGGGGCGGGGTGAAACTATGCCTGCGGTTTCTTCCTGAGCATACTGTTAAGCGTAAAGTAAATAGCTTCCTGCCGCGTGTTTACATGAAGCTTGGAATAGATATTGTTGATATGATTCTTCACAGTCTTTTCTTCGATATAAAGAGCCCCCGATATCTCGCGGTTGTCTTTTCCGGCGGCTATCAGTTTCATTATTTCAGCTTCACGCTGGGTCAGCTCATTGCCTTCGCTTTCGACAGGGGACGCCGCCGCCTCTTCAGGTAAAGGCGGGATATTGACGCGTTGTCCGGAGGCGATAGCCCTCACGGCCTCGATAAGCGACTCGGGAACAAAATGTCCATAAACCATGTAACCCATGGCGCCGGCGAGCATAGCGTTCAAATGTACCTTTGGGTCTTCGATGACCGTTGCCATCAGCACTCGCGCTTCCGGATTTTGCGTTAAAAGGAGCGCCGTGGCCTCGATTCCGTCGATATCCGACATCCGGATGTCCATAAGCACCACGTCTGCGGGGCATCCTTTCAGGCGTTTTAGCGCTTCAGAACCGCTCGACGCTTCCCCTACGACTTCAATATCGTTCTCGGCTTCCAGCACGCTCCGCAGCCCTCGCCTCGCGACGAAGTTGTCATCCACGCAGAATACGCGAATCTTGCTCATAAAAGTTCCTGGATATGCCTTCGAGACTTTCCGAGGGGCACAACCACAGAGATGCGCGTGCCTTCACCGCTGGTGCGCATACTGAAAACACCACCGGCTAATTCTACGCGCTCTTTCATAGAAACCAGCCCCAATTTGCCTTTGCCCACAAACGAGTAAAGGTCTTCCGATGTGAAGTCGAAGCCATGCCCGTTATCGCTTATCTCCAACCCAAGGGAGTCGCCGGAAACCGTGAACCCCATCCTGACGTTAGTCGCGCCCGAGTGCCTCTGGATATTGGCCAGCGCTTCTCCCACAACCCGGCGAATGTCATGAGACAGTTTCAACGGCAAAGCGGGCACCTCGCCCGCGAAGATCAGGTCTACCGGTATTTTCGAACCCTTGCTCCAGGTTTCCACGATCTCTGCCATCTGGGGCTTCAGTGAATGGTGGTTGTTTCCCTCCGATTCTCGCAACTCAAGCACTACTCCCCTTATCTCCTGGCTCATCCCATTACAAACTTCTTCGATATAATGGGCCCGCGATTCAACGCCCCCTGACCTGAGGCTTTCGGGGACCTTGCCGAGCGCATGGGCTTCAAAAGCAAGCCCTTGAAGGCTTTTGAGAACGGTATCGTGCAGTTCGTTCGAGATGCGCCGCCGTTCGAGCATGAGCGTCTTTTCGTTTGAAAGAGATTCAG
>CAZMDI010000253.1:0-2649 GCA_964564995.1 uncultured Dehalococcoidales bacterium | reverse complement strand
CCGCGGTGCCGTAACTGGTGCCGACACCCATCCTCGAGAGTAACAACACTCCAATTCCCATGAGGCCCAGGCCGACTGCTCCCTGAACCCGGTAGTGTCCTCCCGCTCTGGAAAGAAGCTGCCCCGAGATGAAACTTCCGCTGACCTGTCCCAGGATCATTGGAGTCAAAAATCCCCCGCTGGCCGTGGCGGTAGCGCCCAGCACCCCCTGGAAAAATAACGGGACGAAGGTTATAGCTCCGAACATACCGAAGGCGGTGAGAAAAACAGCGCTTTCGGATATCGAAACGATCGGGTTTCTAAAAAGGGAAAGGGGTATCAGCGGTTCCCTGCTTCTGCTTTCGATGAATAAAAAGGAGACAAGCATTACGCAGAAAACAGCGAGAAGGGCAAGCACCGGGAACGAAATCCAGGGGTATTCTCCACCTCCCCACGAAAGAGCCAGAAGCAAAGAAGCGACGCCCAGTGAAAGAGCGATCATGCCCTGGTAATCCACGTGATGACGGTGTTCGGCATTGTTGCGGAAATTGGGAAAAAAGAAAAGAAAAAGGATTATATTGAATATTCCAATGGGCAGGTTGACGAAAAATATCCAGTGCCAGGACAAGCTGTCCGTGATAAAACCACCCAGCGAAGGGCCGATGATGGCTGACATCCCGAAAACGGCGCTGATGATTCCCTGATATTTCCCACGTTCCGCAGGGGGGAAAATATCTGCTATGACTGTGAATGCATTCGCTATCATCGAGCCTGCTCCGATTCCCTGTATGCCGCGGAATATGATAAGTTGGATCATGCTGTGGCTCAGTCCCGACAATACCGAGGCAGCCGTAAATATAGCTATTCCTCCGATATAGAAGCGCTTGCGCCCGTATATATCGGTAAGCTTGCCGATAATCGGGATAGTGATGGCTGAACTGATGATATAAACGGTTATGACCCAGGTATAATGCGCAAAACCGTTCAAGTCGACGATTATACGGGGCATGGCCGTATCGACGATGGTTTGGTCCAGCGAACTCATGAACATGGCCAGTAAGACGCCTGCCATGGTCAGGACAATCTGACGTTTCGGTAAAGAACGTAATCCTATTTTCGAAGCTGCTTTATCCATTTGAACTCGGTTTCATTTGTTATGTTGCCGATAGTCCTTGCATCCAAAGTAATCTCGCATAACCGGGATTCATTGTCCCGAGGGCAAGACTCACCATTATGCCAGATGAAATTTACGCAGTCAAAAGCACCCTTATTGAAACTGCCCCTGAAATATTACGTGTTAACAGGATGCGCCGGTGTTATAATGTCGCAACTTTCTCTTGAATTATATTCTGCCCGAGGAGAAAACGATGACTGATGCCTTTGAAAAGCCCGAACTAGATTCACTCATCAACCTTTTTACCGACGCCGTCCGCTCCAAGCTTAAAGCCGCCGAATTGGAAAAAGAGGCGTTGCAGATGCGGTTGAACGAAGTTCGTTTGAAGTTGAACTTGGCTAAAACCAAGCTTGACGAGGCCGGCATAGATTCTACCGATCTGGAGTTCGATTCAGAACTATAAAGTTTGGGTCTAATAGTAAAAATATTGTGATGATATCATCTGTTTAGGACTTCTTGAATGAACCTATATCTCCGCCACTTTTTAAGACCGTGATGATTATTCAAGAGTTGCTTAATTCTACTGAAATATCCCTCCAGGGAATTGTTGGTATTGGGAATACCGAGCTCGGGATATTTCCGATAACTAAAAAGGTAAGGCAGATTGGTTTTAAGGCTACGGTAAGCAGAGCGTAACCGTCTATGGGTATACCACCAGTGTTTCGTATCTGGTGCATAGGATCGCTCTTTTAGAAACACCTCCCATGTCTTATGCCAGTCAATAAGTGACTCGGAGAATACACCCTCAGAAGCCCTGCTCAGTGAATCAGCCAGAGTCTTAAGCTCCTGCCCAGCTAGAGTTTTAGGTCTGTTAGTTAAGTATCTCTGAATAATCTGCTGCTGATGGTACTGGCAGATCTGTACAATCAGATCAGAGAATACATCCCTGATACCATGCTTGGCATCTATGACAACAGCCTGGATGGTAAAACCGGCCTCTTCCAAATATCTTCTGGCTTCTTGGTATACCGCTTTATTTTCGGTGGTTATCTCCTTCCAATAAAGGTTTTGCTTTGAGTTTGGGGAGCGAGCCATGATAATGCCATAACCCCGGCCAAAGAAAGTGCAGTCCATACCGATAACCGTCGGTCCTGCTGGGAGCTTATCCCTGGTGGTTTGATATTGATCGAGGTGTCTTCGTATGGTTTCTTTTGTCTTGCCATACTTGTTCGCCAATTGCTTGAGGGTCTGCTTACCGAAGATGTATTCCTCAAACAATCCTTCTTGTTTTGTATTGGACCGATACTGTCGAACAAACCTGGCACCACATCCCTTGCATAAAAAGACCTGTTTGCCGTAGGCGGTTTTCCCGTCTTTTACTATTCGCTGGGAGCTACAATGCTTGCACTTTTTTTAGACATAAGAAAAAGGATAGATGGCCCCATGCCTGAACGCAAGCTGGGAAAAAAAGGGTTTATCACAATTAAATTACTATTAGGCCAAATAATCAAAGTCGCTTGTGCCGTGCTCGCCATGCTTCTCTCAACAGGTTGTTC
>CAZMDI010000252.1:0-2684 GCA_964564995.1 uncultured Dehalococcoidales bacterium | reverse complement strand
AGAGGTTGGGTCGTGGGGTTACGTGCGAGAAATTATTTCACCGGAGCCGTTTCCCCGGAAACAGGTACGAGGTTCCCATCGATTTGCCCGTATCCCTGCATCACCACAGCCAGCATGATGACATCCACGTAGAAGAAATATGGCCAGAGACTGCGCCATGCGAAAAACAAGGGAAGTACAGGCAAAATCACACCGAGGTAAGGATAAACTCTCGCATACCGCCAGTACGCTGCGGCAGCAGCTATAAATACAGTTAATTCTATGCCAGTGAACATGATCGGCGATTCTATGTGCACCCACCCCTGCAAGACCAGAGTAATGAACCCCCATCCTGACGGGAACAACGCGTCTCTCATCATCGAAGTAACGGAATCAAACCATAGGGAAGGCCCCGCGATGATAAAAGGCAAATTAAAGGCAGCGAAAACGCCGCCTGCAATCCCGGTTACCAGCGCTGCCTTTTTCCACGGTAGGTTCCTGAAGAAAAGTATGAGGTAAAAGGGAAGAAAGAACCATGCCACCTGTTTGGTGGCAATGGCGACGCCCATACATATCGCTGATAGCCAGATATTTTTCTTCCATAGCACCCAAGCCAGCAGCAGGAAGGGAAAGTAAAGGCTCCCGGTCATGCCGCTCGCGATGCCGTTCCAGATGACCAGACTGCTCAGGCATGCACCTCCGAGCCATAGCCTCATCTGCGGTGGCGTTAAAACGATGGAGACCCCCATGCCGGCGAGAACCAGTATCAGCAGAACCCAGTGGATATTGTTTATCCCAAAATATGAAAAAAAGGCGGGAATAAGGAAGAAGCCGGAAGGATATCCCAATTTGGATTCCACTTCAACCGGGATGATATATGGCGTCTGTACAGCCTTTTCCCAAAGGTTATTGATTGCCGTGGTAGGCGGGTATGGGAAGTAACTTGAAAAGGATCCGATATGCAAAGGTGTGGTTTTGTCGAAGGGGCTTTGTATAGCCACAACTGCAGCAACCACGTTGGCACCAGCATAGGGATTGTTGCCGTCACGTACATTGTCCACTGCCTGGTCAAGGAGTGCTACTGCATCACTCGAAGAAAGGTCGTGCGAGATGTAAGCGAGGAATTTAGGCGTGCTGTCGCCCAATATGCCTCCTCCGGTGGTCCCTAGGCCGGTGGCCACCAGAGCCAGCAATTCAACCGCGCCGGCGAAAAGCAGGAAGAACATGAGAGTTGCCGCCAGTGGTTTGAACCACCTCTCGGCACTTTTGAACCATCTGTCGGTCTGAGGCAACGCTACCAGTACCAGCAAACCCATCCAGACGAGCCCGAGTACGATACCGATGACGGCAAGAACGTCATTGTTGTAACTCAAAGCCAAAGCCCCGGCAAACATAGCCAGCAGCATTATTAAAATGGCCGGGAATATGAGCATTACCCTTGGCGGCGGCCGGGGGTGAAACCAAGTTTTTATTTTCATTTACGAAGTGAAAATTAAAGCACTAATATCGGTTAATTTCAAGTTTAGCCACTCTTTTACAAATATCATGGAGCATTCAGGGGAATAGGATTGATCGTATTTAGATTTCTCGGGACGCCCAGGCTATGGCGCATTTGACTGGAATCGAATATTTAAGAGAAGAAAATCTTGCGCTTGTTCGGGATTATTGCCCGGAAAGATGCTTTTGTATATCCTCCACTTTGCGCCTCAGGAGATGTGAGTTGGAGATATCCTCCGCGATTTTTTCGCAGGCGTGGCTCACGGTCGAAGGGTTCCTTCCCCCTAGAGCAGAGCCTATATCAGAAAGAGAGCACCCTCCCCTCTGTCTGATAACATACATGGCTACCTGTCTGGCCTGCGCTGTCTCCTTGTCGCGTTTTCGGCCGATAAGGTCATCGACGCTGAGAGCAAATGTTATGGCAACAGTGCTAATGACGGTTTCAAGCGTGTTGGTTGGTGCGGGAAGCGCCTTTATGCCGGCCACATCTTTAAGCGCCTTATGCGCCAGTTCGGGGGTGATCTGCGCCCTCAGCAAGCGGGCATACGCGATGATGCGGTTAAGGCTGCCCTCGAGTTCGCGGATATTTTGTTTTAATTCGTGGGCCATCATATCTAGCACATCTGGCGCCACCGCAGTCTGCGCTTGTTCAGCTTTGGATTGCAATATGGCAAGACGGGTTTCGAAATCGGGGGGTTGAATATCTACCGTTAGCCCCCATTCAAAACGACTACGCAACCGCTCCTGGAGCATCGGCATGGATTTGGGTGGCCGGTCGCTGGTGATGACGATTTGGCGCCCCGCATTGTGAAGATCGTTAAACGTATGGAAAAAACTCTCCTCGGTTGCTTCTTTTCCGCTGATAAAATGTATGTCGTCAACCATAAGCATATCGGCGGAGCGGTATTTAGTCCGGAATTCTTCCGTACGCCTTTCACGAAGAGCGGACACGAATTCATTGGTGAACTGTTCGCCCGAGACATAAACAGGTTTCAAGTTGTTATCCAGTGCTTTTTGCCCGATGGCCTGCAGAAGGTGCGTTTTCCCGAGTCCGGGGGCCGCATATATGAACAAGGGGTTGTAACTCTGTTCGGAAGGGTGTTCGGCGGCGCTCACCGCGGCGGCGTGGGCCATGCGATTTCCAGCCCCCACCACAAAGGTATCAAAAGTATATTTTGAATTGAAGCCGTAGAGCGATGAAACATTGC
>CAZMDI010000251.1:0-2692 GCA_964564995.1 uncultured Dehalococcoidales bacterium | reverse complement strand
ATCGGGCTTTCGCTGGACTTCGCCATACCCTGCGGTCTCATCATCAACGAGGTTGTCACCAACGCTCTGAAATACGCTTTCCCGCAGGGACAGGTGGGCCAGATCCACATCATCATCCGTCAGAAAGAAGACCGCATCGAGATGTCTCTTGGGGATGACGGTGTAGGTCTGCCCGTGGGTTTAACCATCGGCAGTACCAAATCGCTTGGCATGGTGCTCATTCAAACCCTTGCCGTGCATCAGTTGGGCGGGACGCTTGAATTAAAACGGGAGAACGGCACCGAGTACTGCATCAATTTCCCGTTGGTATATGATGGGTAGCATATTGTCAAAATTTCCAATCCGTGGTCATTGCTTTCCCCTCATTGTCATTGCGGGCGCAGCGCGGCAATCCCGTCCCCCCCGTTTGTCTTTGCCGGGCCACAGCCCCGGCGATCCACATTAAACGTATGGCGGGGGTGCGGCCACCATCGTGAAAGCCCGTATAGATTTTAGTTTTGTCCGTAGTGCTTTATAGAGGTAATTAACTATGAATGCTTCTGACAACGACTTCTATCTCGATCTTCTGGATAACCTCAGCGAAGGAGTCTATTTCGTAGACGTGGAACGACGCATCACCTACTGGAACAAAGGAGCCGAAAACCTTACGGGCCGCGTTGCTGTCGATGTCACCGGTTTAAGGTGCGCGGATAACATATTGGCGCACGTTGATGCCAAGGGAAATCCCCTTTGCATTTCAGGATGCCCTCTGGCCGCCACGATACTGGATGGGATTCCGCGTCATATTTCTGCCTACATGCTGCATAAAAAAGGCAATCGTGTCCCGGTATTTGTCAGCGTGAACCCGATGAGAGATGAAAGCGCCCGTATCATCGGATGCGTGGAAAGTTTCAGGGACAATTCTTCGGAAATAGCTTTGGAACAGCGCCTGCACGATCTTGAAGGCATGGCGCTCGTCGATGGACTGACTTCCATAGGCAACAGGCGTTACGCTGATATAATTCTCGAAGAAAGATTTAGCGGGCTCAGGCGTTACAACTGGCCATTCGGTGTGATCATGTGTGACATCGACAATTTCAAAACGGTCAACGACCGTTACGGTCACAACGCCGGAGACGATGTTTTAAAAATGGTAGCCAGCACGCTTGTATCCAGCATCAGGACCAGCGATACGGTGTTTCGCTGGGGCGGCGAAGAATTTCTGGTTGTGATGGCTAATGTCGACTCCAGTCAGCTGAATGATACGGCTGAACGCATCTGCCATTTGGTAGCTGCGTCGAAATTCATCTGTGGCGATGAGTTTCTGCGGGTAACCGTGTCAGCAGGGGCAACGCTGGCGGGCAAGAGTGACAGCCCTCAAATGCTAGTCCAACGGGCTGATACCCTGTTATATAAAAGTAAAGCCACCGGGAAGAACCGCGCCAGCGTCGGTTGAAAGGGAATCAAGACTTTTGAGCTGATTTTCAAAACATAAGACACGTGCTGTCAGGTTCGCATTCCCGCATGTGGAACCGGGATATTAAAAGTTTGGACTTTTAAAGCAACGGTGACTTTTGAGTAAAACGGACTTCTTTCTTCGGGGGCGATAGCATCACTTCATGTTTTCGATATTGGCGCCGGCATAAACAAGGACAGTCTTCACGCTATCCCGGAGGCCGGGGGCATCAATCAGTTTATCAATGCTGCCGCAGGATTCGGAAATTGCTGTTTGTATGAAGGGATCCTATCGTAATGCGTTGATTTGTTCTACCATGCGTTTTTGGCCCGTGATATCTTCTGCGGTCCCAAGTATCTGCGTAACGGCTCCTTTTGCATTGCGTTTGAAAACCACATCCTGGCTGCGCAGCCAGATCCACCGGCCGTCGGAGTGTTTCATGCGGTAGACGATTTCCAGTACATCCTTGTCGGAGGCAGTACCAAAGCGCGCGTGGTGCCGGGTTACTGCTGCCGAGTCACCGGGGTGCAGTAAATTAACAAACAGCAACGGGCCCATTGCCTGGACCTGTTCTGCGGTAAAGCCCAGGAAATTCACTACTTCATGGTTGGCGTAAATGTTGCGGTGTTCTGCCAGGTCGTACACGTAAATAAGATTAGGAGTGCTTTCAAGCAGTCGTTGGCTGAAATGGCGGCTTGCACGAAGATCATCTTCCGCACGCTTTTGCCCGGTGATATCTTTGGAGGAGCAAACTACGGAAACCACCTCGCCTGCCTTGCCCTTGATGGGGGTGATGGTTGTTACATGATACCGGGCGCCATCTCGCCGGGAGACCATTACCTCGATGACCTTTTCCTCCCCCGTGCCGGAAACCAGGTCAAGAGCTGTGTAGTGCTTCTCTGCCTCGTCTTTTGGGAAGATGTCCCGTATTCCCTTGCCGACAATGTCTTCTGCCGGTTTGCCAACCTCTTCGGCAAATGCGAGGTTGACATACACATATCGCCCTTCCAGCGTTAAAGAATAAATAGGGTCCAATGAATCTTCGATGATGCTGCGGTGCCTCTTCTGTATCCTGGCTGCCAGTTCGCGTCTTTCTGTCTCCATTTTAGCTTTATAGAGAGCCATATCAACCGTAACGCGCAACTCTGTTTCGTTGAATGGCTTGGCGATATATCCGAACGGCTCTGCCTGCTTGGCTTTTTCCAGTGTGGCGCCATCGGCATAAGCCGTCAAAAATATAATGGGTATTTGCCAGCG
>CAZMDI010000250.1:0-2714 GCA_964564995.1 uncultured Dehalococcoidales bacterium | reverse complement strand
AATGTGTGATTTTGTAGTTATAAGTTTCTGGTTTTTCCTTGTTTCCGCGTTCGTTATCATTGTTGGAATCATATTGCTAGGCGGTTTTGGGCTTAAAACCGGAATCGACTTCAAGGCCGGTTCGTCCATGACCCTGCATTTCAGCACGGCCGTCAGTGAGACACAACTACGAACCGAATTCAGCAACATCGGTTATAAAGATGCCGTGGTGCAGCACACAAGCAGCGACGATTTTATCGTCAAGCTGGAAGCGATCGATAGCGCCCAGAACGTGGCACTGATAACAGCATTAAATACCGATCTCAAGACGACCACCGAGCAGAAAGACTTCGCGTCCATCTCTGCCAGCGTGGCTTCGCAGACGGGCCGCAACGCGGTTATTGCCGTAATCGCCGCCGCTATCGGCATCCTGCTGTATATCACCTTCGCTTTCCGCAAGATGCCCAATCCCCTGCGCTGGGGCACCTGCGCCGTCATCGCCATGATACATGACGTCCTCGTGGTCGTGGGCATCTTCTCCCTACTCGGCTGGTTAGCCGGAGTCGAGATAGATGCGCTATTTATCACGGGCATGCTCACCGTGGTGGGTTACAGCGTCCATGACACCATCGTAGTCTTCGACCGCATCCGTGAAAACCAGTCTAGAGGCGGCGGTGGAAATTTCGAAACTGTGGTGAATTCGAGCATCCTCCAGACCATGACCCGGTCCCTCAATACCTCACTAACGGTTTTGTTCGTTCTGCTCGCCCTGTTCGTTCTCGGCGGTCCGACCATCCACTACTTCACACTGGTACTCTTAATAGGCGTCATCACGGGCACTTACAGCTCCGTGGCTAATGCGAGCCAGCTCCTCGTCGTCTGGGAGAACAAGGAATGGGGCCGCTTCGTTTCCTGGATACCTTTTATCGGAAAAAAGAAAGCGGAACCCCGGGCATAGTTTAAGAGCGAGTTAGGATCCAAGAGGGGGAAGTGATACTTCCCCCTCTCTTTTTGCACAATTTCAGCCAGTATTAAACATTCAAGCTTATATTTATGCGATATTGTTGGGTCACGTAGGGGTTCTCTAAAATATTGGATCACCATGAACACGTTTAAGCCGAAATCCTACAATTGGCATATCTTCACCGTCGAAGAAACATTAAACGGCAAAAATTCGAGCAGCAACGGGCTAACTTCTGAAGAGGTAGCGAAGAGGCTTGAATAATGCGGCCCCCGGGTGCTAACCGAGGATAATTTTATTTCGATAACAGCAGTGGTGGAAGGGGGACGGGAAATGCTCCAACACAAAGAAGCATCTTGTCTACCTTCTGTCGTTAAACCTTGGCGAAATATTACTAATGGCCACCCCAGTTATGCTGTTCGGTCGTTTGACAGTCGTGCAGTCCGGAGTAGTGCCTCTCATCGCCATTCAGATGCTTTTATCCAAGCCTTGCCCCGTCGTTCGCGGGAACACCCAATATTCAAAGTGAGCCTGTTTAAAACAAAAGGCTGACAAATTCCATCGTGCCACAGATATTGCTGATGCTAATCGTCTACTGGGACCCGTTCCAGTCCGCTTTCAAGATCGCCGCTTCGAATGGGAAGAAGTAGATCACTCCCATCGTTTTTACTTAGATCATCTTCTTAACTCTTGAATTTTATAAACTGGGGAAAAGCAAGGAGGAAAGCGATAAGTTGCAGAAAATCCCCAAGTGATGATTTGATATCGTTTGGCTGCTTTCGACAATGGAATGGAAGTGGATTCCCTGATCGCCTCGAGCGTCGAAGACGAGAGTAGGCCTGAGAATGTCAGGGCAAAGTCGCCTGAGAATAATAACAGGCTGACAACCGGGGTTTAGTAATATGGAAAGCGAGAGTGCCGCACTACGCTCGCAATGAAAACCAGACCAGACATTAACCTCTGACAAGCATAATCGGGGTGTGGGCGCCTATCATAACTTCTTCCGCAGTGTTCCCGTAAGCCCACTGACTGATGCCGGAACGGCCATGAATGACCATCGCAATAAGGTTGGCCCGGTTCTTTGCCGAGGAATTTATGATTTCCTGCGAAGGGTTCCCCAGCGGGAGTTCGCTACGGACCTTGATACCGGCGTCGCGAAAACGTTTTTCGATATTAGCCAGATATGACCCTGAGACAAGTTTGCATTTGAGATTTTCCTGAGACACTCTGGCTTCCCAACTAACATCCAAGTCTGAGGGATAATCGGACGATACGGTGTGAGGCTCGCAGGTCCTTAACAGGATAACCTGTACAACGTCTTTGCCCCATTGCTGAGCCATCGCTTCGACTTGAGGCAGGATCGCTTCGGCTGATTTGGTCCCATCCAAGGCAACCAAAATACGCCTTTCTGGTAATTGGTCCATTATAATAGCTTCTTCGATGCCCGCGCGCACAATCAGAACGGGAACTTTCGACTGCCTCAGAACCTTGTAAGCTACGCTACCCATGGCCCAGCGGTTGATTCCGGAACGCCCGTGCGAAGCCATGAGTATCAGATCGATATCGTTTTTCTCGGCAAATTTTGTGATCTCGTCGGCAGGAGTGCCGAATAATATTTCTCCACGGATCTTGATGTCTTTGTTTTCCGATCTTTCCTGCACTTCAGCGCGTATCTTTTCCGCTGAATTTTCTACATAAGTGCGATGCAGAGAAATCGTACCCTTGTCGGAACAGACGTGAAAAAGAATAACTTCGAGCCCGTGAAAACGTCCTG
>CAZMDI010000249.1:0-2723 GCA_964564995.1 uncultured Dehalococcoidales bacterium | reverse complement strand
TGTCATAACTGGCGTTTCGGGTAGCGGCAAAAGCACGCTTATCAATGAAGTGCTTTATCGCAAACTCGCCCAGGTGCTTTACAGGTCGCGTGAAAAGCCTGGGGAAGCCGCCTCGTTCAGCGGTATAGAGAATATCGACAAGGTAATCGATATCGACCAGTCGCCCATCGGGCGGACTCCGCGTTCCAACCCTGCCACCTATACTGGAATGTTCACGCATATACGTGAATTGTTTGCAACCACTCCCGAAGCCAGGCTCAGGGGTTATGAGCCGGGCCGTTTTTCTTTCAACGTGAAAGGCGGTCGCTGCGAGGCCTGCCGAGGCGAAGGGTTTATACAGATAGAGATGCAGTTCCTGCCGGATGTGACCGTCCCGTGTGAAGTGTGTCACGGTGCACGTTACAACCGGGAAGTGCTGGAGATAAAGTTCAAAGGCAAGAGCATCGCCGAAGTCCTCGATATGACGGTGGAAGAGGCGCTTCGGGTATTTGAGCATTTCCCGAAGATAAAGAACAAGCTGGAGACGCTGCATTCCGTCGGTTTGAATTATATCCGGCTTGGTCAGCCCGCGCCCTATCTTTCAGGCGGTGAAGCCCAGGGGGTTAAACTCGCCTCTGAGCTTTCACGGCGCGCGACCGGCCGGACCTTGTATATCCTCGATGAACCGACCACTGGCCTCTCTTTTGAAGATGTGGCGGCTCTCATGCGGGTTTTGCAGCGTCTGGTGGATAGCGGCAACTCAGTGGTTATTATCGAACACCACCTGGATGTGATTAAAAACGCAGACTGGATTATCGACCTCGGGCCGGGGGCGGGTGATGCAGGCGGGCGGCTGGTTGCCACAGGCACTCCTGAACAGATAGCCAGGCATGAAACCTCGTCCACCGGATTCTATTTGAAAAAGGTTTTGGAAACGCAAAAATAGGCGAAAAAAGTGCAATTGTTATTACATTAACCTATGCAAAGAAAAGAGAGCATTTGCTCTCTTTTCTGTTTTAAGGCTTGGGGAAACCGTCAGGTCATCTCTCCAACAGGTTCAGCGCCATATGGCGGTTTAGGCATGGTTAAGTCAGGGGTCTCCAATAGCACGCCGGCAAGCAGCACGATATCCGCGTAATAAAAATAGTTCCAATTGCTGCGCCATGCGAAAAAGAGTGGCAGGAATGCCAGGATTAGCGCTGTATGAGGATATCGCCTGCAATTTCGATAATACCAAGTAAGGCCGAGAACTGCAGTTATTCCTTCTAGGGTGCTGAACATTGTCTGCGAAGTCATGTGTACAAGACCACTCGTTACGATAGTGATCAGGCCCACTCCCTCCGGGAATAGATTGTCCCTCATTGGAGCCGCCACGGATGCGAACCATGCATCAGGGTTCATTAAAATAAAAGGGATGTTAAGAGTGGCGAAAACACCAGCTGCCAGAGTTGCTGTCAACACTGATTTTTTGAATCCGTACCTTTTTAGGATCGATATGATGTAAAACGGGAAAAAATACCATGCCACTTGTTTGGTGGCTATGGCAATCCCCATACAAAGTGCGGAAACCCACATTTTACGCGGCAATAAAACCCATGCGAGCAGCAAGAACGGGAAATATAGCATACTGGTGTCCCCCCCGGCGACGGCGCTCCAAATTTCAAGGCTGAGGGCTGTGCAGAGGATGAAATATATCCTCAAGCCAGGCTTGATGAGCCAGGTAACATACGCGAGGGCGGGAAGAGCCAGCAAAATGTATACGATTCGAATGTCTCTGATACCCAGCGCAAAAAACGGTGCTGCCAGAAGGAACGAGCCCGCGGGGTAGTTTTGATGGCTTTCAATCTCCGTTGGCACAGTGTCCGGTGTTTTTATCGACTGATTCCAGACGGAATGTAATTGTTCAGCCGTAGGGTATGGAAAATCATTTGAAAAACTCCCCCTGAACAAAGGGGTCATCTTGTCAAATGCGGCGCTGGACGAACTCAGGGCGGTGATTATGTTTGATGAAGTATACGGATTTTTACCGTCAAGAAGATTGTAGGTGGCCTGCTGTGTGAGTGCCATGGCATCTGCCGGAGCGAAGGAGTGTTTTATTGATTTCCCGAGCGAAGACTCCCCGACTCCCTGGGGACCGAGGAAAACGAGCGCTACTCCAATTATTTCGAGAGCTGTTATAACTGCTAACAATGCTATGACTGTTTTGGCGCAAGGTCTGAGCCATTTTAGAACGATCTCAAGTTTGTTCTCGGAGGCTGGTAAAGCGATTGTAAATATGACAGCGAACCAGACCAGGCAAGCGAAACTCGCTATCAAGGAAAGCCATGGAGAGTGCAAGAAGTGAGCTAAACCGGAAAAAGCCGAGCCCATAAGGTTGATTAAAATAGCGATGAAAAATAGCCAGATTCGGCGAGGAGGGTTTGTTTTCAGGGGTTTTTGATACGCCATAAGTGCGAGTATAACATACGACTGATTCACCGGGTGCCTGTGCGTTGATTTATTTCCTCTCACTCGGTTAAGATATTCAATAATCGTTCACAGAAAGGTAGTATCAATATTGGACAGGACGGAAGCTTTAAAGGCTGTCACCGATAGCGTAAAAAATCAGAATCTGATCAAACATATGCTTGCAACAGAATCTATCATGCGCGCTTTGGCATCAAGATTCGGAGAAAATGCGGATGAATGGTGAGGTGGACCCCATCATTAGGACAGGATAGTGGCCTGACTAAGATAGAGTCCTG
>CAZMDI010000248.1:0-2739 GCA_964564995.1 uncultured Dehalococcoidales bacterium | reverse complement strand
TTTTGGCGGGTTGATCTATCAATAATCGCACCTGGCTGACAGTCAGGGTGTCCGGAAGGGCTTTGCCAACCTTGGGGGAACTGATGTTAGCCATAGGATCGGCTTTGATCTTGCCCTCGGCGATAAGAAATCCGAAAAATGATTTGGCGGCAGCCACTTTGCGGGCCACCGTGGTTACAGCATATCCCCGCTCTTTGAGATTAAGTAGGTAGCTCAACATCTCGGGACGATCGAAAGCGTTCCAGGTTAACCTGCTGCCTTTTTTTGAGGCTTTATCTTCGGCAAAAGTAGCCAGTTGATTAAGATCATTGGCATATGCCGAGGTAGTGTTGGTCGAAAAACCTTTCTCCACTCGGAGGTAGTTTAAAAAGCTGTCAATATCCTCTCTCACACGTCACCTCTCTGCGAATTGCATCTATTTTAACATAACACAAAGATAATGCAAGCCGCATTTAGCACAAAGTATTGATGGACCAGGGACACTGCATCCGGAACAGGTCCGTTGTAACACCGCACTTTCGGTGATAGTCACTTGCAGGTATGTTTTGAGCAGCCTTGAAATTTTGAAATTAATCGAAGTACTAACATTCCATGCTTTGATTTCGTTATATCGTTCATATTTGACGCCTCAATTTCTTTGGGCGATACTTGAATCATCTAAATGGAGGAACAATGGCTGATAAAGAGGTTGCGAACAAGTCTGAAAAAGAAATAGCTGGACAAACCCTCGTCCGGAGGGCCAAGATACTGACCAAACCACTCCCCGAGATTCTGGACGAGATGGAAACCAATATCGAGGCGGCCGCAGAGGCCGCACGCAAAGCCGAAGCAGCGGCAAAAAGCGCAAATGCGGCTGCCGGGGCGGCCACCAAAGCCTCTGACGAGGCCAAAAGAGCAGGCCAGGAAGCTGCCGACACGGCGACCAGGGCAGCTCGCGATGCTGCCAGCAAAGCGGAAAAAACCGCCAGAGCCGCGATTGAGGTGTCGGAACAAGCGGTGGTAAGGGCAGATGAATCTGAAAAAGCCGCTAAAAATGCCATTGAGATATTCAAACAACTCGTAGCCGAAGCCAGCCAGAAGGCTGACGAAGTACGCAGGGCGGGTGACCTGGCTTCCGACAGAGCTACTCAGGCAGCTTCAGAGATAGCTGCTTTCGGTTCTTATACCGTTGAGGTCGTGAAGCAGATAACAGAGCTTTCCAACAGGTTGATGGCAGACATACAGGCCAAAGCGGCCGAAACAGGAGCCCGCATCAAAAGCTTGCAGTCTTCAACCCAGCCTGCGCCGACCTACGTAAAAAAGGAAACCAAACCGGCTAAAAAGTAAACCCCTGGATATTCCAGGCCGGCGGGGATCGGTTCCCCGCCGGCTTTATATTCCCCTATTTTTCCCATCACCGCTAGGCAAGCCCTCCATACGCCGTTTTCATCAGGGTAGATTGCGGGATGCCTGCAAGCCCATCATGTCCACCGCGCGCGAAATGCCGTCAGTGTGTAAAAAAAGGTATGCCTGTGGTGCAGACAGTAAACCCCTGCATCGGACCAAAAGTTTGAACGCTCAACCCCGGCCATTCTTTCAACCCGCCGGGAGCTTCGGAAATACGGATGGTTACATCCTTTTCTTCTCAGTCGTTTTCAATCATAACATGCGTTGCATGGTCGGCCCCGGGCAAGCGCAACTTCCCTTCAAAATGCTCTATTTCAATCTTCCCTGCCTGGTTTGAGAGCGATGAGGCTGGCGATCGCCTTGCGAGGCTCGATAACCCCTTCGCGATAGCGTAGTATGCGGTATTCACAGAACATATTAAGGAGTTCGCCGGACTTCAAAAGATGGTCCTGATTTTTTGGGCGCCCCCATTCCGCCTGGTCGCTGGTGTAGGTTTCGCAGACGACTATCCCACCGGGCCGGAGGCCATGTTTTATCTCGAGCACCAGTGGGCGGTGCAGATAATAAAAACAGATGATCACGTCATATTGATCGGCAGGGATCCTGAACCCGGTCTCGAGATCGGCAACAGTGGTTTTGATATGGACTTTTTCACCGGAAGCCAGCGTTTGGGCTTTCGAAACAGCCTCCAGCGAGATGTCCACACCTTCAACGTCGAATCCTTCCCGCGCCAGATATACAGAATTGCGCCCGGATCCCATTGCCAGGTCGAGGACACGTCCTTTCGGCAATAATTTCAGGTTGGCCACCAGAAAAGCGGCGGGGGAGACGCTGTTGTGCATATGTACGCGGCGCATAATGATACTAAACTAGCATCTGTTCTTTCATGTTGCAACCACAGCACGTGATTCTGGAAACCGCAAGCGACCCAGACTTATGATAATATATATCTATCATTATGTCCGCTCCCAAGAACAATAATCCGCTGCTGGTCCGCGCTAAAGCGCTTCCTACCGACTCCGGCGTCTATATAATGAAAAGCGCCTCGGGGAAGGTGATTTATGTTGGCAAAGCGGTCAATCTGCGCAACCGCGTTAAAAGCTATTTCATGAATACGGACCACGACCCGAAGACGGAGCAGCTGATAGCCAATGTGACAGATTTTGAATTTTTCATCGTGGCTTCGGAAGAAGAAGCGCTGATTCTAGAACTTAATCTTGTTAAAAAATTCCGTCCTCATTTCAACATACGGCTCAAAGACGACAAAGGTTTTCCATACCTGAAGATAGACATCAACGAAGAGTGGCAGATCGGAAGAGCACACGTCTGAACTCCAGTCACGAATTCGTATCT
>CAZMDI010000247.1:0-2741 GCA_964564995.1 uncultured Dehalococcoidales bacterium | reverse complement strand
CTCCTGCCCAAGTCATGGCGGCGCGAGATCCAGGTGATTATCACCGTGCTGTCGGCAGACCACGAGAACGATCCCGACACGCTCGCGATACTCGGCGGCTCCTGTGCCCTTGGCATGTCGTCGGTGCCTTTCGACGGCCCTGTTGGAGCCTGCCACGTGGGTTATATCGACGGGCAATACGTGGTCAATCCCACCCTCCCCGAAATGGAAAATAGCCTTATCGACCTAGTTGTGGCCAGCACCAAAAAGGCGGTCGTCATGATCGAAGCCGGCGCCAAAGCGGTTTCCGAAGAAATCGCTGCCGGAGCCATCCGTTTCGCCCACCAGGCTAACCAGGAACTAATCGCCATCCAGGAAAAAATGATCGAGGCTGTCGGCAGGGCTAAGGAAGCTTATCCCAAAGCTGAACCCAATACCGAACTTATCTTAGCCGAACAGACCATCATCGGCGACAGGTTGCCCGGCGCGCTCAACCACCCTTTCAAGGTGCAGAGGGACCCGGGTTTGGAAAAACTCAAGAAAGAGCTTATTGCAGGGCTTGGCGAAAAATACACAACCGCCGAGATCCTGTCGGTATATGACAATCTCATAAGAAACGAGCTTCGGCAGAATATCCTGAAGAACGGACGCCGCACGAGTGGACGTTCCTTGACCCAGATACGCCAGCTTGCAAGTGAAGTAGGAGTAATCCCTCGCGTACATGGCTCAGGCCTTTTTACACGCGGTGAAACCCAGGTGCTGGCCATCACAACCCTCGGCAGCATGCGTGACGAACAGCAACTGGACGGACTGGGGATACACGACAAAAAACGTTTCATCCATCACTATAACTTCCCTCCCTTCTCAACGGGGGAAACCAAGAGAGTAGGCACTCCCGGAAGACGCGAGATCGGACATGGGGCTCTGGCTGAGAGGGCACTCCTGCCAGTTATCCCCTCTGAAGCGGACTTCCCCTATACTATTCGACTCGTTTCCGAGATAATGAGCTCAAGCGGCTCGACCTCCATGGGCTCCGTTTGTGCATCCACCCTGTCCATGATGGATGCGGGCATTCCGATCAAGGCACCAGTAGCCGGCATCTCGATGGGCCTCGTCACCGGCGAAAACGGCGAACACGCAGTACTAACCGACATCGAGGGCATCGAGGACAACTACGGCGACATGGACTACAAAGTGGCCGGCACGGCCGTCGGCATCACAGCGCTTCAACTCGACATCAAACTTAAAGGCGTGAGTCTGGAGATACTTGAAGAGGCCATGCTCCAGAGCCGCGAGACGCGCCTCTTCATTCTGGAATCAATGCACAAGGCCATCACCGCACCACGCGCCGAGCTTTCCAAGTACGCCCCGCGCATGTACAAGATGGTCATCGACCAGGAGAAAATTGGCACCGTCATCGGCCCCGGCGGAAAAACCATCAGGGCAATCACCGAAGGCTCAGGTGCAACGGTGGATATTGCGCCTGACGGCACCGTCATCATCGGTGCAATCGATGAAGCTGCGGCCAAATCAGCCATGAAAATGATTGAAGACCTGACCCGCGAGATAAAAGTGGGGGAGGTATTCACCGGCAAGGTCGTGCGCATAATGAACTTTGGCGCTTTTGTTGAGCTTTTGCCCGGCAAAGACGGCATGGTACACGTCTCCGAACTCGCCAGCCAACGAGTTGAAAAAGTTGAAGACGTCGTAAAAGTAGGCGACATGATACAGGTTAAAGTGATTGAAATCGACAACCAGGGCCGAATAAACCTTTCACGTCGCGCACTGCTGGCGCCTCCCGAAGGCGGGATGTCTGATAACGGCGGGCCTCCTCCCCAACGGCCCGGCAACGGTGGGCGCCCCTTTAACCGACCTCGGTAAATAAACTACTGGAAGTAGGCAAAATGTCTAAAATAAGAGTCGCGGTACACGGCGCTTCAGGTAAGATGGGGCAGACGGTTATCGCGGCTCTTTCTTGTGAACCTGACATAGATATAGTGGGCGCGGTGGACATTAAAGCTTCCTCGCCGACTTATTGCCTGCCTGACGGCCGTACGGTGCCGATGTCGACCGATGCCAATGTAATATTAGTCTCCTGCAAACCGGAGGTAGTTGTTGATTTTTCTACCGCCAAAGCCATCCTCCCTCTGGCCCATGCGGTTTTTGCACACGGGGCAAGGCTAGTTAGTGGGACCACGGGGATCTCACAGGAATACTTGTATGAAATAGACAAGATGGCAAAGGAACACAATAGTTCGGCCATCATAGCATCTAATTTCGCGATCGGCGCCCTAGTAATGATGCATCTTGCACGCATCGCGGCGAGGTATTTCGACTACGCGGATATCACCGAACAACACCACCAGTTCAAACTTGACGCCCCTTCGGGAACGGCACTTTCGACCGCAAAAGCCATGGCCGCAGCACGGGGGCGGCCCTTTCTCAATCCCGAACAGAAGGGAGGCCCGCAAGAAAGCCGCGGCCTCAAGATTGAAGGGATTAACGTCCATAGCGCCAGAATGCCAGGCATCGTCGCCAGACAGGAAATTGTTTTCGGTGCCGACGGCCAAACTCTCAGCATCAAACATGACGCTATCAGCCGTGAATGCTACATGCCCGGCGTGAAGCTCGCGGTCAGGGAAGTTTCAAAACAAACAGGCCTTGTTTTCGGTCTGGAAACCCTACTCGGCTTATAGGAGGTCACATGAACGGATACAGGGTGTCCATAGTGGGAGCTACCGGGCTCGTTGGTGGGTACTTTA
>CAZMDI010000246.1:0-2741 GCA_964564995.1 uncultured Dehalococcoidales bacterium | reverse complement strand
TGAGTGAATGCAGGAAGAGTGTCCAGCCTCCGCTAAAACCTTTTTCGAGTATTTCCGGCCCAGCGAGGCTCGCCAGATATACGGGCACCATGGGTAGCACGCATGGGGTGAAGAAAGATGCGATCCCTGCCGCGAAAGCCGCCCAGATGCTAATATCAGTCATTGCGGGTTTAATTATAACAGGAGCAAGCCCACACTAACACGAGCCTGAATTGAAGGCATATCTTCGGACGAATATCGTTCCAATTATTTTGTTTGACAGGTCCTTTTGTTTTGTAGTAGTCTGTTTGTAATTGAATAGGCAGCCTGAAACCCGCCGGACAGCTGACACTGAGTTCCTCGCGGGTTAGTCTGGAAGGCAAGTCGGTGAAATCCCGACACAGTACCGCCTGCTGTAATCCCGGTTTAACCGGGCGAGTCAGAACGCCAGAATTTCAGGTTCGTCTCCGCGGGACCAGGAGGTCAAGGCATGTTTATCTGACAGATCAATCCCCTGCCCACGAGCAGGGTTTTTTTTTTCCCCCCCCCCCGGCACATAAATCTGTGAGGAGTAGATATTTTGTTTAATTCCCGCGAGCCACACTCGTTTTACGGCCCCGGCGCAATTTTCAAAACGCTAGGGCTCATCACCATAATGGCATTGATGGCTTCTACGATTTCGATGGCAAGCTGTGCCGAAACGTTGGAAACGACTGGAATTTCTCCCGTCAGTACAGTATTCCCGATGACCGTCACTGATGATCTGGGCCGCACTATCACGCTTGACAAGGCGCCACAACGCATCATCTCTCTCTCCCCTAGCAATACTGAAATATTGTTTGACCTGGGTTTGGGCGATAAAGTTGTTGGGGACACTATTTACGATGATTACCCTGCTGCTGCTGTTAACAAGCCCCACGTCGGAGGGTATTCGGATATCGATGTAGAAAAAGTGGTTAGCCTCGCACCCGACCTAATTCTGGCTGAAGACATCCATAAGGCAGACGTTATCCCAACACTGGAAAAAATGGGGTATAAAGTTTATGCATTGTTGCCGCATAACCTGGATGAGATTATGGCATCGGTTTCCACGATCGGGCGGCTTACAGGAGCCAACAGCGAGGCCAAACGTGTCACCAACGATATGCAAGAACGCATAAAAACAGTTACCGACAAGACGGAAGGGCTCAAAGACACTCAGAAACCGAGGGTGCTCTATATCATCTGGCATGATCCCATCATGTCTTCCGGGACCGATACCCCTAGCTATGACATGATCACAAAAGCTGGAGGTACCAGCGTTGTCTCAAAAGCAACGGGATTCCCCACGATTTCACTGGAGGCGGTCCTGGCCGCGGACCCACAGGTTGTTATTTGCAACGTAGACCCTACATTTGACGGAGGCGACGCCCCGCTGGTTTATTTTCAAACCGAGCCGCGCTTGAAGGGAATTGCGGCTGCAATGTCTAGCAAGATTTACGGCATTAACGCATCTCTTGTCAACCGGCCCGTGCCACGCGCCATACAGGGTTTTGAATGGATGGCGGCGATGATCCACCCGGAATTGTTTCCGAAATTTGTTGCGCAGTACATGATTGATGCTACGATGGTTTCGACGGGCATTGTGAAATAGTACCGAGCGATGTTTCTTGGCTGATAGGATAGCATTGGGATACGAAAACTACAGGGTTGCAGCAAGGGGACAGTACCGTTTCAGGCTGGCTTCTTTCATAGGGTTGTTCCTTCTTCTCGCTCTTGTCATCGTGCTGGCGACATCTGTCGGCAGTGTTAAGATCCCCATGGGAGAAACATTGCGCATTTTTGTCGACAGGCTCCCGTTTGTGCAACTCGGGGTCGATAGATCGAGTGCCGCGGGGATCATTATCTGGGACATCCGCCTGCCACGTGTGCTGCTGGCCGGGACCATCGGAATGGCGTTATCAGTCGCGGGGGCTACATATCAGGGGCTGTTCCGAAATCCCCTCGCAGACCCTTATCTCATAGGGGTGGCGCAGGGGGCGGCCCTAGGTGCTGTTATCGGCTTTCTGTTGCCCGTTACGGGGATGGGAGTGACGTATGGTCTAATACCAGCCCTTGCTTTCGCAGGGGCCCTGGCGGGCGTTATTATGGTTTATGGCCTTGCCCGTGTGGGAAAGATGCTCCCGGTATCGACCCTTATTCTTGCCGGAGTTGCGCTGGGAGCTTTATTGGGAGCCATCGTAGCTTATTTAACTATAACCAGCGGGTCGGTCATGCGCAGTATTGTTTTCTGGTTGTCAGGAAGTTTTGCCTTGAGCCAGTGGTCGGAACTGCAACTCGTGCTGCCCATCGTTTTTGCCGGTTCAGTCTTTATCATGGCTTTTGGCCGCCCGTTAAACATAATGCAGCTGGACGAAGAGCAGGCGCAACAACTCGGGGTTAACGTCGAACGTCTAAAAGTGGTGCTTCTCATCGTATCGACGCTCATCACGGCTGCGGCGGTGTCCTTCGTCGGAATTATCGGTTTCGTCGGTATAATCATTCCCCACACTGTGCGCCTAATCTGGGGCCCCGACCACCGTTTCCTGCTGCCCCTTTCGATGCTTTGCGGGGCAATATTCCTGATATTGGGGGATCTGGTGGCGCGCACTTTAATGGCTCCGACAGAAATACCGATTGGTGTGATAACCGCCATGGCCGGAGCACCGTTTTTCCTGTACTTGCTCAGGCGCAAAGCCAGGATGCTTTTCTGAGAAGTCCATGCTGAAGATAGAAGTTAATCA
>CAZMDI010000245.1:0-2744 GCA_964564995.1 uncultured Dehalococcoidales bacterium | reverse complement strand
CGCCAGAATCGACAGTGTGGTCGTCGGAGCCCAACATGACCCAGAAATTACCCACGATAAAATCCGCAAAGATGTGATCGAGTGCGTCGTGAAACCGGTCATCCTCGAATGTGAAAAAACCATCGAATGCCAACTGCTCGACGAGAACACCAAGTATTATGTCAACGCAACCGGCCGATTCGTTCAAGGCGGACCAGTGTCCGATACCGGGTTCACCGGCCGGAAAATCCCGGTAGACACTTATGACGGTATGGCACGTCACGGCGGTGGCGCGTTCTCCGGCAAAGACCCCACCAAGGTTGACCGCTCTGCGGCTTACATGGCGCGTTATATAGCCAAAAACCTGGTCGCCGCCGGACTGGCGGAAAGGCTGGAAATCCAGGTCTCGTACGTGATAGGAGTAGCCCACCCCCTTTCGGTTTCACTCGAAACTTTCGGAACCGAAAAAGTTTGCCTCGAAAAACTCGACGAACTGGTGGCCAGGCATTTCGACCTCCGTCCAGCAGCTATCATCAATACACTGGACCTGAGAAGGCCGATCTATCGCCAGACCGCGGCATATGGGCATTTCGGGCGCACGGATATCGACTTGCCGTGGGAGAAAACAGATAAAGCGGAAATTCTGAAGAAAGAGGGCTTCGCGAAATAGGACTCCCCGCCCCTGCTGTCTTTCGTAATATTTTATGACCCAAAAAGCGCCATTCTGCTGAAGCGAAGGAAAAGGCCCCGACAGCACCCGCTGCGACGTACGCCCACGTGGGATCGCATTGTCCGTGAAATTCCAAATAGATGCCAAAGTCCTCAGAGAAGGTCTTTGTTTCCAGAGATTGGTTCCCGTCGCAGATGAGAGTTTGAGTAATGATACCGAGGTTATGGAATAAACTTGGAGCATAAAGCCCGTATCAAATTTGGCACAGACGGCTGGAGAGCCCTGATCGCAGGAGAATTTACTTTCGCCAACGTCCGCCTTTGCACGCAGGGTGTAGCCCTTTATCTCGAAGATGAACTCCTAGCGAGCGACGGTATTGTAATAGGATATGACACACGTTTCCAGTCGGCCGAATTTGCCCGCACCGCCGCCGAAGTTCTTGCCGGTAATGGCATAAAGGTTTACCTCAGCGACCGAGCCGTTCCAACACCTGTCGTCAGCTATGCCGTGAAAACCCTCCGGGCCTGCGGTGGCATCGTAATCACCGCCAGCCATAATCCGGCAGGGTGGAATGGCTTCAAATTAAAGTCGGCCGACGGAGCCAGCGCATCCGGAGAAATGGTCATCCTTGTTGAAAAATTCATTTCCGACTTAAATCAAGATTCTGTTAAAACGATGCCCCTCCAGCAAGGGTTGGAGAATGGAATTATCAAGGTGATGGACTTTGCTCCCGCTTACGGTAAGCAGATCAACAGGCTGCTCGATCTTTCCGTCATCCGTGATTCCGGGCTGACAATCGCAGTAGATTCCATGCACGGCGCGGGAGGGGGGTATTTTAAATCACTCCTCGGCGAAAGCATGTGCCGAATAATAGAAATCAAATCCGAACCCAATCCTGCTTTCCCCGGCATGAAGCAACCTGAGCCCATCGGCGGCAATCTGCTCGAACTGTCAGAAACCGTAAACAGGGTAAAAGCCGCCGTAGGTCTGGCAACCGATGGAGATGCGGACCGCCTCGGCATTATGAACGAACACGGCGGTTTCATGACACAGCTTCAGGTCTATGCGCTGCTGGCGTACTATTTTTTGGAAGTTCGCGGGGAACGCGGCGCTTTGGTCAAGACCATCACTACGACGAGCATGCTCAACAGGCTTGGAGAGGTCTATAACGTTCCGGTTTTCGAGACTCAGGTGGGATTCAAATATGTGGCGCCCGTGATGATACGAGAAAACGCATTGATAGGGGGGGAAGAAAGCGGAGGATATGGCTTCCGGGGGCATGTACCTGAACGCGACGGGATTCTGGCGGGGCTATATTTTCTGGATTTCATGGCGAGAACAGGCAAGAAACCCTCAGAGCTTCTCGAGCAACTCTATGCCCTGGTGGGACCGCATTACTATGATCGCCTTGATATTGTTTTTAACGAAGCAGATCGAAACAAAATCGTAGGCCGGATGAACACTGCCTCGCCGGGTTCAATTTCAGGGGTAAAAGTCATCCGGAAAGAAAGTACAGATGGTTTCCGATTCATGCTACAAGATGGGTCTTGGCTGCTCGTGCGTTTCTCAGGCACAGAACCGCTGCTGCGGGTTTACGCAGAAAGCAATAACGTAGAAAGTGTGAAGCTCCTGCTCGATAACGGTATCAATATAGCTGGCGTGAAGGACACGTTTTAAAATATCAGTCTGGCCGACCTTTCTGTATACCGCGGAATCAATCTACCGGCATGCCGCGCCACATTCAAGATATTCCTTCCCTTTACCACAAGGAATGGGTCCAGTCTTGAAGTATTCTGCCCTTTGTTGTCTGACGATTTACCACGGGCTAAACTTTTTCACACATCTTGGCTCACCCAACCAAGAAAACATGTACACCTTGATGGGAATGCCGCTTGCCTGTTGTAATATATCCGAATACGGAGACGCGAAAGGCTAGCAAGGCGTACCCTTGCTAGCGATCAACAATGCACATCCCGTCCCTGAACGTTCACAGATCGTTTTACCAAGTTTTTGCGCGTTCTAGCTATTATTGTATTCTTCGGTCTAATTGTAATTTTATTAGGATATTTTAGCTTGCAGTCAAGCACGATAATAA
>CAZMDI010000244.1:0-2748 GCA_964564995.1 uncultured Dehalococcoidales bacterium | reverse complement strand
GATGTCCTTACGGCCTACATCTTCAAACCAAACAATCGCCTTATGGCCTTTTTGCATGAGTTTTCCCTCCTGAGGTTGTTAGAAGTTCACCCATTATACCAGAAGTATAAAAAAAAGCGCTAGTAGATAGGGAACATTATTTTTTCAGTATTCTTTGGAGGATGATAAGAAATAGGCGAGCCGGTTTTATCGACAGGCTCAATGGGAATACGAAAGCGAACACCTTTTTGTCCTTTATGATCATTGGTGCGATGCAACGGAAGCCCATCAACGCTTTTGTCGTTGGGGAGGGGGTTCAGTTGACACCCCAGATACTCGGGGGTAGAATTATGCATGTGGTTGTAAGGAGTGGATTAAACTATGATTGAGATGACCATTGACAGCCTGCGGGTGGGCATGATGAACCCTAAGTCTACCCAGCATGGCACTCCTTACGTAGTTCTGCTTAAAGAGAAATCAGCAGAACGGTATCTTCCTATATTTATCGGACCGGCGGAGGCAAATGCCATTGCTATTAAATTGCGTGGCGAACAGGTTCCTCGGCCTCTGACGCATGACCTGATGAATTCCATCGTTGATATCCTTGGTGCAACGATAGATTCCGTAGTTGTCAGCGACCTGAAAAATGATACTTTCTACGCTAAGGTTATTTTGACAGTCAACGGCAACCAGATGGAGGTAGACTCCCGACCGTCGGATGCGTTCGCATTAGCGCTGACAGCGGGTGGAGTCCCTATTTATGCTGAGGATTCCGTTCTTGAGAAAGCCGGCATTTCATTGACCCATGGCGAAGGCGAAGATTTCGTTATGGACAATCAGCATCCGGAGATCGAGGGCAAGATGCCCGAGGGTAAGCCCGGTAAAGTCAGTGATGAAGAACTTGGAAAGCTCTCTGCTTTCAGTGATTTTCTAAATAGCCTGGACCTTGAGGATTTCGGCAAGTACAAGTCCTGATTTCACCCTTTCAACTTTTCATCGTATGGAAGCCCCGGAAAAAATTCCGGGGCTTTTTGTTGCCCGGCAGTTTTTAAGACTAAATATCCTCTTGACTTTATTTGGTATATTCTGTTATTCTTTCGGCGGCAATTTGAGGCGATATGCAGGGTTGGCAAGCTGCTCTAGGTGTCCTGGGAATGGGATGGTATGTAGTTATAGCCATAATCCTGGGAATCTTGGGTGGGTTGTGGGTGGATGGGGAGTTTGGCACCAAGCCTCTTTTTACCATAATTGGCCTGATGATCGGCATCGTGGCAGCCGTTTATGGCGTATATCAAATGTTTCTCCCGTTCATCAAGAATAAACAGGGTAAAGGGGATGCCTAGTGGCTACTAAGAAAAAAGGCTGTCTCGGGTGTTCACTGCCTGTAGCTATTTTGGTCGGTACAGGCGCCCTGGTATTTTTGGTGATGGGGTTGCTGGCAGGCCCGCTCGGTCGCAAGTTTAATGTGACTGGCCTTCCCGCCTGGATGACCCTAGAATTACCTGAGCCAAAGCTGCCTGCCGATGTTATTTTTCATATAGCCGGCTTCGGAGTAACCAATACTCTAATAGCTACCTGGGTTACAGTAGTGTTCTTGGTTCTCATGGCGATTCTCGTTGCACGCAAACCTAAACTAATCCCGGGTAGAATTCAATCGATTATCGAAAGCCTTTTAGGGTATGTATATGACCTATGTGTCAGCACCGCCGGAGAAAAAGACGGGCGTAAGTTCTTTCCCATGGTTGCCACCATTTTCCTTTTCGTATTGTTCAACGCCCTCCTTGCCCTTATACCCGGATTCGGTACACTGATTTTTCATAGCGGAGAAGGGAATCTTGAGGTATTGCGGGCCGCTAACACAGATTTCAATACGCCTCTCGCTTTAGCTCTTATCACTTTCCTCACTGTCGAATTCATGGGATTCAAACGCCTCGGTTTCGGTTACGTCAAGAAATTTGTCACTTGGGGAGATTTTGGACGTGCCATCGGGAAGATATTTAAGGGAAAGTTCGACGTGATGGCGCTTCTATCCGGGTTTATCATGGGCATCGTCGGTATCCTCGAGTTCGTTAGTGAAGTTATTCGGATAATCTCTCTTACATTCCGTCTTTTCGGCAACATGCTGGCTGGCGAAATCGTACTGCTGGTAATCGCATATGTCGTACCATATTTCGTTCCGCTGGTGTTCTACGGTCTTGAGAGTTTCTTCGCCGTCATTCAAGCCCTTATTTTCGCGGCTTTGACGATCGTGTACATATCACTTTCCGTGACCGGGCATGAAGCCGCGGCGGAGCATCATTAAAATTAGCAGTAATTTCATTAATTCATTAAGGAGGCGTGTCAAAAATGGATCCTGAAGCAGCGAAATTATTAGGCGCCGGACTGGCAATGGGCCTGGGGGCAATCGGCCCCGGCATAGGCCTCGGTTTAATCGGCAACGCCATGCTCAACGGTGTGGCACGCAATCCTGAGGCGCAGGGGCGCATGTTCACCAACATGATCCTGATGGCTGGTCTCACTGAAGCCGTCGCTATCTACGCCCTGGTTATTGCCGTTCTATTGATCTTTGTTGCCTAAAGAGCACAAACTGGACCCAGGAGGGGAATGAAATGGGACCACTAGCTAAACTCGGCTTTAATGGGCCGGTATTTATTGCGCAACTGGTGAATTTCGGGTTGTTGCTTGTCTTGTTGCGGCTGTTTGCCTACAAGCCCATCATGAAAATGTTGGATACCCGAGCTAATAAAATAAAAGAGAGTCTCGAAGCGG
>CAZMDI010000243.1:0-2762 GCA_964564995.1 uncultured Dehalococcoidales bacterium | reverse complement strand
CCCGCATCAAATATCCGAGCATTGCGAGGGTGTTATATATGCGCCGGGTTTCTCCGGCATGCATGGTTGCCGCAAGCGAGGTTGGATATTTAGGGGTTGTCATGGTTATTACGAATTTGCGGTTCCAAAGTCGGCAGTGATGAGCGATGAGATTCCGCACGTGAGATAGATGTTGCATAAATGAACGCAATATAGCTTCATCGAGACCGTAAGTCGAAGCTATATCTTTACGGTCCTGACGCAGTTTTAAGTTGCTGAACCATTGCGATATCTGGCCGAACGACATTGCCTCGCAAGCTGCCCAGATAGGCGGCAAGACGGGCTCATCGTATTTGGTGACGTAGTGTTCGATGAAAATCTCGCTGCTACGGTCTATTTCCAGTTTCAAGCTCGTCAACAAGTCTTGGTGCATGGTTGGGTTGTAAAATAGATTCGAGTCGGTGTGTGCGTGGCTGCCGTGTTTGAGTGCGAGCACATCAACAAAACGCGTTCGGAAGGATACTTCCACACGTTCGATGGCTTCCCAGACCAGTAGTCTGAATTTCCGGTCGAATATGTATAGCGTCAGGAAAGAATCGAAGGTCGTCCCTGATTTGAATTTATGGACACCCGAGGCAGATTCCGGATCCTCAAACGGCATCCAGTAGGCGCGAAGGCGGTAGTAATTAATATGGGAAAAATAGCGAGCGGCGCGGGCATGATCCGGGATTGCCATTCCTCGCGATTCGAGGAGTTTTATCTGGTCGTCGATGGTAAGGGGTGGTTTGGTGTATTTCATGAAAAAGCCCCACAAAAAGCAACCCGCCTGGGTGCGCGTATCAGATCGAAACCTGCAGAGGCGTGGCGGGTATTATTCAGTTGGTATACCAGAACTATAGCATATACAGTATATGATGTCACTAATTAACTTCCAACTTGGATTCCCGCTACACGTTCATCAGCAGAACAACATGGTTAACTTATTATGCTATAGACGGTTAAAGTAAAATAAAAAATATTATAATTTACTTTTGGCAAAATGCTTTTTTCAGGCGATTTGCCCTATTCTAGACTTGTTTTGGATTTCAAGCAATAGGGCATTTGCATAATAAGAACAAATGTTCTATATTGTATTTATACCCATCGGCACTTATTCCCCGGCCGATTAACAAAGCGATACAAATATCTTGAAGAAACTCGATGGAATTTACCGATTCGTTTTGTTAAACGAAAAGCGAATACCATGCCTAAACCCATTTTACTCACGCACTAGAAATTGATTCGTTTCTTGAAAAAGATGCTTTGATTGTGCTTACATAACGTACGTGACTGTAAAAAAACGCTGAATGCATTCAGCGTTTTAATGAAAGGACAAGTTTCAAAAAGCTTTCAAGAACGCGATGAAATTTATTGCTTTTTCGAGTACACCGCTCTCCAAAGAGATGGAGCTGGGTCCGCCTAGGCGGATGACATCCCCTTTAGCCCACCTGGAAAACCCGATTCGTTTTGTTAAACGAAAAACGAATGCCATGCCTGAACCCATTTTACTCACGCACGAGAAATTGATTCGTTTCCTTAAAAAGATGCTTTGATTGTGCTTACATAACGTGACTGCAATTCGACCATCGATTTGACCCAAACGATGAGAGGACGCGGACGTCGGGGGGATGGTGAACAGCGGGCAGCGTGGGGAACGAGATTGCCGCGCTTCGCCCGCAATGACACACCACCAGGCTCTGGATAAAGGGATAGTGAAACCGTGCCTGACCGAGACCTCAGAACAGCAAAATCGTTTCCTCGGATAAATCTCGCGATTTCCTCCCGCAAGGGACACCGATCGGGACGTTTAGATGACACCGGCGACTAGTTGTCTGGCATATAGGGAGGGCACGGATGAACTTCGTACCCTGGTGTCATGCTCGCTAAGCACGGCTTTTAAGGCTAGAGTCTTGACAAATAGGGGTATACCCTCTTCTACTTTCAGTAGAATCACGATGAGGGGTTATCCGAAGGGTTCCGTCCCTAGGTAATGCCCCTCTTTCTATTTGTAGCCAAGTTTATCCCTCAGGCCGTTCAAAAACAGCACCTGTGCCATAAAACCCCTGAGCAACGAAGGGTCTCGACATGTACAACTGCTGATGATTGCGCATATTGAATCATCATAACAATCATGCTACTATTCACTCATAAAAGATTCTTAATCTGGAGGTCAATATGGCTGAAACGATCCGCCTGACCGTTTGCCTCCCGCATGATATGGCTGCGGTTGTGCGCAAGAAAGCTAAAACACAGAACGTCACTATCAGCCGTTATCTGGGGGAGTGTGTGGAACACAGGGTGGCAGAGGAAGAACGGATGCTTATGATGGAAGGATATAAGACCTTGGCAAAAGAACACATCGCATTTGCTAATGCGATTGAAGACGCTGTCCATGAGGTATCGACCAGGTCCCGAGAATAGTTGCGGAGGTATAAATCAATTGCAGATACACCGAGGCGATATATTCTTGGTGAATTGGTCAGGCGGGCGCGGTCATGAACAAACAGGGGAACGTCCGGCTCTCGTCATCCAGAATGACATAGGCAATGAATTTGGCGGAACGACAATCGTCGCAACCGTCACTACATCCAAAGGGAAGCCATACCCTTTTATGGTCAATCTCTCCCGCGGCTCAGGAGGAATGGACTATGATAGCGCCGTAGATTGCGCGAAGCTTGTAACTATCGATGAATCCCGATTGGGAAAGCTCCTGGGAAACCTGACCGGACCGGTCATGGTCCAGG
>CAZMDI010000242.1:0-2773 GCA_964564995.1 uncultured Dehalococcoidales bacterium | reverse complement strand
GCCACTTCCACACCCCAATTCCACCGTGTGTCATCCCAGGCCGAAACCCGGGATCCAGAATAAACCGGTTCGTTTTCTCGTTGTCGTTGCGAGGAGCGCAGCGACGCGGCAATCTCGTACTTCACCCTCACCGACCGACAGTTGTTTGTTGTTCGTTGTTCTCAAAGCTAATTGTCATCCCGGCGCGACAGCCGGGATCCAGAGTCGATCTCGTTCCCCGTCATCCTCGGGCGGTTCCCCGAGGTTCTGGTCCTCGGACCTCGGGGCATTCCGGGAACCATTCGTCTGCCCCACCCGCTGACAGCCGCAAGCCGTTATGCAGTCCTTTTGTTCTTTACCAGCAGTGCCACGAATACGCCTATCAGGCAGAATACCACCGCGACCATCATGGCCGAATTCAGGCTGGCGGCGAATTGAGATTTGAACATCTGGCTCATGGCGTCCTGTGTAGCCTGTGGCATCCCTGTGGTATTCATGCCGCTGGTTGCGCCGCCTTTGCTGAGCCCTGCGATTATGGCAGCTTTGACTGACTCGGGCAGGCCGGCCATATTATTAAGTGCCGCTGTGATATTGCTAACCAGACGTGATTGCAGCACCGCGCCGAGGATGGCCACCCCCAGCAGCGCGCCTATCTGACGGGTAGTGGTCATGATACCGCTGGCCGCGCCGGATTTTTCTACAGGAGCGGACGCCATCACCACTGTATTGACGGGCGCCATGATCAGTCCCATCCCTATCCCGGACAGGATCAGGGGGAATACCAGCGACTGCCAGGTGGTTCCGGCAGAAAGGTGCGCGAGAAGGAATATCCCTACGCCTGTGATCAGCATCCCCGATGCCAGCATCCAGCGCACTCCTTTGCTGTCCGCCAGCTTTCCGGCAACCGGCGCCACGAACATGACGGCGAGTGATATCGGCAGCAGCACTAACCCTGTTTTGATTGCGCTGTACCCCAGCACTATCTGGAGGAAAAGCACCAGGAGGAAGATGATGCCTATCAACCCGAACATCAGCAGGGCGCTAAGGGCGTTGCCCGCCGAGAAGTTGATGTCCCGGAATAAACTCAGGTCTATCAAGGGAGGATTCCGCCGCTTTTCCACCAGTACAAAAAGGATGAAACCGACAAGGCTGGCTGCGAAAAGGCCGAGTATGAGAGCGGAGCCCCAGCCGTATTTCTGCCCCTCTACCAGGGCAAACGTCAGGCACAGCAGCGCAATCGAGGCGATAGATATGCCCGGCCAGTCTATCCTGCGGCTGGCATTGGGTTCGGTGGATTCTCTGATGATGAGGATGCCCGCGACCACCGCGATGATGCCGACAGGCACATTGACTAAAAATATAGAGCCCCATGCGAATTTATCTACCAGTACCCCGCCGATGATGGGGCCCAGGGCGCTGGCAGCCCCTGATACCGCCCCCCAGATGCCCATCGCCTGGCCTCGCTGGCCGTCTTTAAAGGCGACATTCAAAAGCGAAAGCGTGGCCGGCATCATGGCAGCCCCGCCGAATGCCTGTAAAGCGCGGGCGCCAACCAGTAGCCAGATGCTCCCGGCCAGGCCGCAGATAAAAGACGACACTGTAAAAAGGATAAGCCCGCCGATGAACAGGCGCTTGCGCCCGAAGATATCCCCGAAGCGGCCCATGGTAATCAGGCTTACCGCAAACACCAGGATATAGGCGTTTATCACCCATTCGACGTCCGAGAGCGAGGCCCCCAGGCCGGTCATGATGTGAGGAAGCGCGATGTTCACGATCGTGACGTCGAGGTTCATCATGAACAGGGCTACTGCCAGTACCGCGAGTACCAGCCATTTGCTTGATCCGGATTTTAACTTCATGCCAGTTCCTTCCTTAAACGAACTTTTGGGATATGCTGATTATCTGTTCCAGTGCCTTGGTTAATGAGGAAACCTGTTCTGGTGTCAGGGTATTTATCTTCTTGAGAAGATTTTCACGCAGCAATTTACGGTAATCGGCCAGTATGGATGTACCCGTTTTTGTGATGGTGATGAGCACCCGCCTGCGGTCATCCGGGTCGTCTTCTCTGAGAACGGCTTTTTCCGCCGCCAGGCCGTCGATGAATTTGGTCATCTGGGGTTTGGACAAAGATAATTTTCCGGCGATCTCCGAAGCAGACAGCGGGCCGTCCTGTTCCAGCATGGTGAGGATGGCCAGGTGGTGATGGACCAGTTTGGGGCCTGGCATATTAACCAGGTGGCGGTGCAAAGAATGCAGGGCGCGATACGCGTCGTTTATCATCGTATCCGCCAGTTTTTCTTGTTGGTTAGTATATGAATAGTTCATATATTAACTATTATTTTAATACAAAGCCGGATTTGATGCAACAGGGTGGATTGATCCGGGGAGTTCTGGTTTCTTTTTTCAATTCATTGTTAATTGTTGCGCTCTTTCTTAATGAAACGTACGGTTGGTATTTATTGACTGCCGCATTTCGGAATAAAAAATACCCAACAAAATATTTTTTCTCAAAATCGTTTAATGCGCGAAGGACTCTTGACAATTATCAGTACAAATGTTTTACTTTGATAAATGACAATTTGTCACAATTTGACCCAGCGGAGTGATTGATGAACGAATCAAAGAATGAATTTGCCAAACTCAGAGAGAAAGCCGGAATACCGGTTGAAGAACTCGCGAATCTGTGTGGGAAAACCATGCGAACCATCTACCGTTGGGAGAATGGAGCAAGTCGCCCTGAAAAGCTTGCCATTGAAAAATTAAAGAATCTGGTTAGTAGTTCGCAAGGTAACTA
>CAZMDI010000241.1:0-2779 GCA_964564995.1 uncultured Dehalococcoidales bacterium | reverse complement strand
TTTCGCCTCCCTTTCTACAATGCTTGATATAACGGGTTCATCAGCGGCTGCCCTGTCGGCGTTCTTCTTTCCACGGGTCCCCGTGGTTATGGTAACCAGCCCGCTCCCAAAAGCCGGGCCTGTCTACCACGCTGAACTCGATACCTGTCACCCACTTGGCACTCTTCCAAAAATACAGTCTCGGGACAACCAACCTGATCGGAGCACCATGTTCGGCGGTCAGCGGTCTGCCATTGTGAGAAAAAGTGAAGAGAGCGTCTTCGGCAAGAAAATCGTCAAGCGGCAGATTAGTCGTGAACCCTCCCGCGCCGTGAACAATCACGAACTTCGCCCCTGGCTTTATTTTGACAACCCCGGCGATGGTTGCAGCGCTCGGGCCTTCCCACGTATTATCCAACTGCGACCATGTGGTGACGCAGTGGATATCGGAAAAGACTTTTACCCTTGGCAGAGCCTCAAACCCGGCATAATCCAATATCGCCGGCTTCTCGACTTCCCCGCTTATCTCAAATTTCCAGCCCTCTGTTGGAATTTCGTGCACCTTGCCGTAATGCAAGACCGGCCATTCTTTGACCAAATGCTGGCCGGGGGGCAAGCGGTTGGCCCGTTTCGTATCCGGGCTTACAATTAAATGATCTGCCTCAGCCATTCGTTCATTCCTAGCAGCACTTGCAGTCAGAAGCCCCGCAAGAGCCACCGGGAGCAAGATACTTTTCCGGATTCTTGTCGAAGGACTTTTTGCAGCCCACGGCGCAGAAATAATATTTCTTGTCCTTGTACTCCGAAACCGCCGCCGGTTTCGATTCATCCACTTTCATCTTGCAAACCGGATCGATAGAAGTCGCCATAATTTAAATCCTCCTGTTATCTATATTAGCCCGCTGGCTTATTTGGGTCAAAATTGCGCAGTCTCAAAGAATTGGTGACGACAGTGACAGAACTGAGCGCCATGGCCGCGGCTGCCAGTATGGGATTCAGAAACCCGAAATTCCCCAGGAAAAAGTGCAGGCCGGTCGGTACCCCGTTACTGTGGAAAGCCAGGTAAAGCACCCCTGCTGCCACCGGTATGAGGATGACATTGTAGGCGAAGGACCAAAACAGGTTCTGGCGTATAGTCTTCATCGTGCGGCGGCTTAAAGCTATGGACGCCGGGATGCCACGCAGGTCGCCGCTCATGAGTGTGATATCGGCGGTTTCTATAGCCACGTCCGTCCCCGTGCCGATTGCAATACCGACGTCTGCCTGGGCCAGAGCCGGGGCGTCGTTGATGCCATCGCCCACCATCGCCACCACTTTACCCTCACCCTGAATCTTTTTGACCTCGTCGGTCTTATTTTCGGGAAGGACTTCTGCAAGCACCCTGTCGATGCCCGCCTGCGCCGCTATCGCTGCCGCGGCACGCTGATTGTCGCCAGTAACCATCGCCACCTCCAGGCCGAGGCGGTGCATCTCAGCGACGGCTTCCTTCGCCGTGGGCTTAAGGCTGTCGGACAGGGCCAGCAGGCCTGCGGGGTTTCCGTCCACCGACAGGAACATGACCGTTTTCCCCTGCTCCCAGAGTTGGAAGGCCTGCTTCTCAAGGTCGCCAAGCAAAACATTCTTCGCCTGCATCAGCTTCAGGTTGCCTAAAGCCAGGTCCTTGTTTTCAACCTTTGTTTCTATGCCCATCCCAGGGAGGCTGTTAAAATCGGTCGACGGAAGGAGAGCCAGCTTCCCCGCGGACGCTTCATTAACGATGGCCTTGCCCAACGGGTGTTCGGAAGACACTTCAGCAGAAGCCGCCAACTGCAAAACCATTTCGCGCGTGAATGGGGCTAGAGGCACAATGTCGGTGACCACAGGTGTGCCCTGAGTGATGGTGCCTGTTTTGTCCAAAAGAACCGTTCTTATTTTGTGTGCTTTTTCCAGAGTTTCCGCGCTCCTTATTAGTATGCCGTGTTCGGCGCCTACACCCGTTCCAACGATGATAGCGGTAGGGGTCGCCAGGCCAAGGGCGCATGGGCAAGCGATGATAAGAACTGCCACGAAATTGAGGAGACCGTATGTAAGGCGGGGCTCTGGGCCGAAGATGGCCCAGATGGCGAAAGTGACCAATGCTATGCCGATGACTGCAGGCACGAAATACCCTGCTATAATGTCGGCAAGTCGCTGAATGGGAGCCTTGCTGCCCTGGGCTTCTTCAACGAGGCGGACGATGTGGGACAGAGTGGTGTCCTTGCCGACGCGTGTCGCCCGGAAGCGGAAACTTCCCGTTTTGTTGATGGTCGCGCCTACGACCTCATCGCCAGCTTTCTTATCCACAGGAAGACTCTCGCCGCTTATCATGGATTCGTCGACAGCGGAGTATCCTTCGGTTATGATCCCGTCCACCGGCACTTTCTCGCCGGGACGAACAAGCACCACATCACCAACCTGCACGTCGTCCACAGAGACGCTTATCTCCTGCCCGTCGCGTATCACTGCGGCTGTGCTGGGGCGAAGACCTATAAGCTTCTTGATGGCTCCGGACGTCCTACCCCTGGCGCGGGCTTCGAGGAAACGCCCGAGGAGAATGAGCGCAATGATAAGCGCGGAGGTGTCAAAATAGAGGTTAGCTTCTATCATTCCCGAAGTAAACGCCCCGGGGAAAAGGACAACCGCTACGCTGTAAAAATATGCAGCCGAGCTGCCGACAGCGATAAGCGTGTTCATTTCGGCGCGACCGTGTTTTAAGGCGGCCCAGGCTCCCTTGTAGAAACGCCAACCGGCCCAGAACTGGACTGGGGTTGCAAGGGCCCAC
>CAZMDI010000240.1:0-2817 GCA_964564995.1 uncultured Dehalococcoidales bacterium | reverse complement strand
TAATCGAAGAGGTGCTAAACAATTAATCTATCCTAATGTTTTTACAATTAGACCTTTATATTCGATTTATAAACAACTCAAAACCAGAAAATATTACGGGGGTCTTAATGAGGATTGATTTAACAGATTGGGCTACCTACCAGCTCCAGGGTCTGGAATGGAACCCCCAAAATGCGAGATGGCTGATAGCAAACACAAAGTGTCAAGGGTGCCTTGGCTGCTGTGACGGCACGCATTACCCTGCGATTAACCTCAGTAAACGCGATGCCATGAGAATATCCAAAAAAGAGCGCCGGACGATGACCGAAGCGGGCGACGGCCTGTTGATAATGGAAGCACCTTGCCGGTTCATGGTTGAAGGACGTTGCGCGATTCACGTATCCAAGCCCGCCGTATGTGTGGAATACCCGGTTTCTTATAACGAAGAATCACCCTGGGTTATGATCATTGCCTGTCCTGCAGGAAAAGAACTTATCAATACATGCGTCGATATGAAAAATGGAGTTACTGCTGTGCTTTACCGGAGTTTGTAAGGTGGGCTACACCATTTATCGGGGCACACCAGATAGCATCACAAGGCACCCCTTATCCGGGGGACTCAGTTTTTACCAAAAACGCGGCTACAGGCTCTAAACTGATTGCGTCGTATCCGACCTCTAACACCCTTATATACCCTTGTGTCCCACCGATACGGCTTTTCTGTTGGAAGCGTCGATAGGAGTTAACCTTGCGGTTTTCTTCTTGACAACCGGCGCACGGCTGATGACAAACCTCTCTGTTCGGGGAAGCAACACGTTGCAGTGCCACCACGCCATATCTAGCCTATTTTCGACATCCTGTCCATCGTTGTTCCAACCTCCAGGACTACGTCCGGATTCAAAACCTCTGTGTAAGTCATAAGGATGCGCAATTGCTCCCTTGTACATCATTATCTGTCTTACTAGATTGCAGGTTTTCCTACAAGCCATTATATTCTTACAGCTGTTTGTAAATACCCAGGGAATAGCCGGATACCCATGAACAATCTATATCCCTTGCACCCTCTCCCATATTTATGATTGAATGTACGCTACATGAATAACTTCCTCGGACTAGACATCGGTTCTTCCAATGTCAAAGCCTGCCTCATCGACGATTCTGGCGCTTTGGTGCAGAAAGAAAATGTCCGCATAAGTGCAGATACTGTCTCGGCCATTAATGAAGTAACAGGTAAATTAGGAAGCCTTCAGGGGTTAACCGGCCTTGGGGTTTCCGGCTCCGGACGATCGATCATTCCTCCACATTTCAACCCGGGACTATATACATCACCGCTAGCCGTGGCAGCCGGTTTGCTGGAGTATCACCCGGACGCCAGGACCATAATTCAACTAGGGGGGCACAGCACCCTTATCATCCGTTTGGAAGACGGCTTGAAAAAACCGTGGAAAACGGTCACTAACCCCCTTTGCGCGGCCGGTACCGGACGTTTTCTCGAACAACAAGCCTACCGTCTGGGTATCAGCCTGGAAGACTTTTCGAGGCTAGCCCTCGAGCATGAAGGGGCGGCTCCGCGGATTGCTGCCCGATGCAGTGTATTCGCCAAAAGCGATTTAATCCACTTGCAGCAGAAAGGCGTATCGCTCCCCTCCATGCTGTACGCCCTTTGCGAATCTGTGGCGCGCATGGTCTCGTCTCTGAACGGCGGAGCCTTCGACGAGCCTGTTTACCTGGTGGGCGGCCTTTCGGCGGCGCCGGCAATAGTTGAAGCACTTTGCGAGGCAATCTCGGAAAGGAACGGACACCCCGTCCGGGTCACTGTGCCTAAAGATGCGACCTACACCGAGTCATTCGGCGCGGCACTGTTGTCAAGAGACCGGAAATCCAACCCTGTCTTCCCCTTACACCAAGCAGACTGTCAAAAATCTTTCCGGTCTCCCGGTCTCACCGGAACGACCTACCGAAATCCCCGGGCAGAGACGACCATATCCTCACAGGTCACCGGATATCTCGGCGTAGACGTGGGGTCAACCAGCACCAAAGCCGTCATACTCGATGAAACAGGCAAAGTTTTAGCCAAAAACTACATCATGACATCCGGCCGGCCTGTAGACGCAATCCGACAGCTCTTCAACAACCTGCTAAAGGCAAACGCCGGATCAGTAATAATAGCCGGTGCAGGAGTGACCGGATCCGGTCGCTACCTGGTTGGAAACTTTATCGGGGCTGACCTGGTTAAGAACGAGATAACTGCCCAGACACGGGGAGCTGCCGAAATAGATCGACTGGCAGATATCATCGAGATCGGCGGGCAAGACTCCAAACTGGTCATCAAACGCAAGGGGATCGTGGTGGATTACCAGATGAACAAATCCTGCGCAGCAGGCACCGGCAGCTTCATCGATGAACTAGCGGAGATGCTCGGGGTCAAGGTCACCGATGGTGAGTTTGCGCGGCTGGCTTTCAAGGCGCCCTATACCATCGACCTCGGAACTCGATGCGCAGCTTTCATGGGGCAATCAGTTGCACTGGCCCAGCAAGAAGGCGTACCCATCGAGGTCATAACCGCCAGCCTGGCTAATTCCATCGCTAAAAACTACCTCTCCAAAGTTGTCGGCCACCGGAAACTTGGCGACCGGGTAATACTTACCGGGGCCGTTTTTTACAATGACGCAGTGGTTTCGGCCTTCCGTGAACAACTCGGTGATAGACTAATCACAGTCCCGGAACATTGCGAGGTTTCAGGAGCTATCGGGGCCGCGCTCCTGGCGAAAGAGAATGCCTCCGGAACAGCGAGCAACTTCAAGGGTTTCGAACAAATCGCCAACCAGAATTGCGACC
>CAZMDI010000239.1:0-2817 GCA_964564995.1 uncultured Dehalococcoidales bacterium | reverse complement strand
GTTAATTTTTCTGGCAAGGCATACAAGTTCATCAGTTATGGGTTGAACCGCGAAACCGAACGCATAGACTATGCGGAACTTGAAAAAATAGCCGTCGAAAACCGGCCCAAGTTGATCGTCGCCGGCGCTTCGGCCTATCCTCGCATTATCGATTTCGAACGCCTGCGGCGCATCGCCGACTTGGTGGGTGCGAGAATGATGGTGGACATGGCCCACATCGCAGGCTTGGTTGCGGCCGGACTTCACCCGTCTCCTGTTCCCTACTCTGATATGGTAACCTCAACCACTCATAAAACATTAAGGGGCCCGCGCGGCGGTTTTGTGTTATGCCGCAAAGACCTGGGGCATTCCCTCGATTCAGCCGTTTTTCCGCGCATGCAGGGCGGCCCTCTCATGCACGTCATCGCGGCAAAAGCCGTAGCTTTCCTCGAGGCGATGAAGCCGGAGTTCGTGGATTATCAAAAACGGGTTCTCGAGAATGCCTCTACCCTCGCGGCAGAGTTGAAAAAAGCAGGATTCAGACTCGTCAGCGGCGGCACGGATAATCACCTCGTTCTGGTTGACCTGGCAAGCACTGGTGTCAACGGAAAACAGGCTGAAGAATCGCTCGGCCGGGCGGGTATCGTTATCAACAGAAATACCGTACCCTTCACCGTCGGGGTTTCCGCAAGGGTTACCGGGGGCATAAGACTCGGTACACCGGCTGTCACTTCTCGCGGTTTCGGTCTGGAAGAAATGAAGGATGTCTCCCGCCTGATAATAAAAATCATCAACCACATAGACGATCCGCTAATAGAAAAAGAGGTTCACGATGAAGTCCTGGGTATCTGCGCGCGTTTCGTCGTCCCTGGGGTGGACGACTAGCAGCATTCGAAAAGTTTAAGGAGAAGCGGAATGGAAGAACTCAAGGTATTCGCAGGCCGGGCTCATCCCGCTCTGGCGCAGTCAGTATGCGACTATCTGGGTATGCCTCTTGGGAAATGCGAAGTAACGCAATTCTCCAATGAGAATATCTTCGTCCGTATCATGGAAAATGTCCGTTCGCGCGACGTCTTCGTCATCCAACCGGTTTGTTCTCCGGTCAACAACAACCTGGTCGAACTGCTGATCATGCTGGACGCTTTCTGGCGCGCATCGGCCGACCGCATCACCGCCGTAATACCATATTACGGCTACGGGCGAACCGATAAAAAAGACCAACCCCGCGTCCCGATCACTGCCCGCTTGGTCGCCGATCTCATCACTACTGCAGGGGCGTCTCGCGCCTTGCTGGTGGATCTCCACGCAGGCCAGATTCAGGGATTTTTCAGCATCCCCGTCGATGAACTTAGTGCACAGACATTATTAGCCAATTATATTAAGAAAAAACAGCTCGAAAACATCGTGGTGGTAGCCACAGATATCGGCATTTCCAAAAAATCGCGCGACATGGCCGCCCGACTTAAAGCGCCCCTGGCTATCATCGAGAAACGCCGGACAGGCAACAACGACCAAACCGAGACGCTGAACATCATTGGAGAGGTGTCAGGGAAGACAGCTATTACTTTCGACGATGAAATCGACACCGCTGGTTCACTCGTTCATGCCGTAGATGCACTGCTCAGGGAAGGCGCGAAGGAGGTTTATGCCTGCGCCTCCCATCCCGTTCTGTCCGGACCCGCTATCGAACGCATCGCCGCATCGCCGGTCAAAGAGATCATCGTCACGGATACTATCCCCCTGTCCGTCGCCAAGCGGCTGGACAAGATCACCGTATTGCCCATCGCCCCGTTGCTCGGAGAGGCGATACATCGCATCCATACCGGCCTCTCGGTAGGAGCCATGTACGAAGACAACAAATAAACCTATAATGGTTGTAACAGGAGATGTTCCTCGACGGTGACGCCAATTTCCAGGTCGTCCGGTGGGTCGAGACGGAAGTTGGCCTATGGAATCTCTTAAAAACGACTGTCGCCAGGGGCATTAATCGTAGTTGCGGGTCGGGGAATTAGCAGGAGTATTTTGAAAAAAGAACCCGAAGATTTAATAAGGGTTTATACTGCCCACGGCGAGATGGAAGCACAGGTTATCCGAGGCCTCCTGGAAAGCTGCGGCATCCGTTCGCTAATGCAGGGCAATGCGGCTTTATCTATGCAGCCGTTCGTTTTGGATGGCATGGGAGAAATAAAAATAATGGTTACTGAAGCGCAGGCCGACGAGGCCAGGAAGATAATAGAGGCAAACGCAGATGTTTAACTGGTTCGCTGGCGATTCCAATGAACGCGAGCTTAAAAAACTTGCCCCGTTAGTAAAACGCATCAACGATCTGGAACCCGAATTTCAAAAACTGACCGAAAACGAACTTAGAGGCAAAACATCCGAGTTCAAGCAGCGGTTGAATGAATCCGTTGCGAGCAAAAAAACTGAAATCGATGACGTCAAAAAGGAACTGGTTGAAGCCCAAAACTGCCTTAACACCGTCGAGGACTTTGACCAGAAATCCGAGATATCCGTTCAGTGCAAGAGATTGCAGGACAACACGCTCGAACTCGAGAAAGATCTGAGGAAACAGGAAAATGAATTCCTCGACGATATTCTGCCCGAGGCTTTCGCCGCGGTGCGCGAAGCAGCCCGGCGAACCATACACCAGCGCCATTTCGATGTCCAGCTCATGGGTGGCATCGTCCTGCACCACGGACGCATCGCCGAGATGCGCACAGGCGAAGGCAAAACCCTTGTGGCAACCCTGCCCCTTTATCTGAACTCCCTCACCGGACGAGGGGTGCACCTGGTGACCGTGAACGATTATCTGGCCCGGCGCGACCCATATTGGATGGG
>CAZMDI010000238.1:0-2833 GCA_964564995.1 uncultured Dehalococcoidales bacterium | reverse complement strand
CTTATATTTTCAGCCTAAAAGGAGATCGAGATGAGCCGTTTTTCAGACAAACTCAAAAATGCACTTCAGGTTGCCCCGCCAGCCATGGGTTTTTTCAGCAGCACCCGCATTTCGAGTAAACCTAAAATGTTGCTCGTGGCCTGGGTAAACTTGGAAAATTTTGAAAAAGAACCGGATCTATGCGCAGGGGCAGACGCAGTCGTAATCGTTTCAGCCAAAATACCCGCGGCGAGGTCTCTCAAAGCCACTGCGAAGTCTCTCGGTGAAATCCCCTTCGGCGTCTGGTTCGAAGGAGATGCGCAGAACCTTAAGGCCCTCGACGGTGCGGGAACGGATTTTGTGGTTTTCTCTCCCGAAAAGATGCCGCTTGCTTTGTTGGATGTTGAGAAACCGGGCAGAGTCGCTGGCATACCTTTCGACCTCCAAGACGGCCTGTTGCGCGCCTTTAGCGAACTACCCGTAGACGCCGTCATCATCAACTCCCCGGGAACCGCCCCGCTTACCTTCCAGGACCTGATGCGCTTTCGGCGCATCGGAGACTGGATTACCAAACCCCTCATGGCGGTAGTCCCGGCGCCTATCACCGGGGGCGAAATCAAGGCCCTCTGGGACGCAGGCATAGATGCACTGGTCGTGTCCCTTTCCAGCGAAAACCGGGATGGTTTTAGAGAACTTCGAAAAGCACTTGACGGGTTGACTCTCAAGACGAAAAGAAAATGGATGCGGGCTAATGCCATAGTGCCTGCAGTCCAGTCAGAAGAATCGGCCCACTCAGGGGACCCTGACGAGGGCGGCGGTGAAGAAGACGAATAAATAGTATTCCCCGGGGGATGTTATGGGTGAACAGATAGATATGGATGTTCCCAACTGCCCCGAGTGCGGAGCTTTAAGCCATGACGGGTTGACCTGCCGGGAGCGGTTTCATGTGATGCTTGTTATGGAAGGCCAGGACCCAGAGCTTGCCTCATGTCACTTCCTCACGGTCGCCTGCTACAACCTTCAGCATCCGTCGCAATTTACCGCAGAAGCCCTGGAACGGTTGCGGTATGCGCTGAAAGGGTTTCTGGACAGGACCGTGACCATAGATGAAATCAGGCAGCGGACGTCGTTCGAACATGATGGCCCGAAAAAGGTACAGCGGCCGGCGTGGGGACAGCAGATCATCCTGAACCGATGGACAATGACGACGGCGGATGTTTGTCGGCCATTTCAAACCCAGGGGACTGCCGACCGGGTGAAACAATGGGCCGAGTCGATACGCCGCGAAATCCCGTAGTTTTATTCCGGGACAACTAAAAAGCCCCACTCGAAGAGCGGGGCTTTTTTATTAGGTTGGTGTATTGTCTGTTAGAAGGTGGGGCGGGTCATCTGGTAATATTTGCCCTCGGTTACTATCGAAGGCGCTATTACCATTTCGGTCTTGTGGAACTCGGATATGTCGGCTGCCCCGCATACACCCATGCAGTTCTTTAGAGCGCCCACCAGGTTCTGGCTACCGTGAGTGAGGGAGGTGGGGCCGAACAGTATCTGCTCAAGAGTCCCGGTGATGCCGACTTTAATGCGCGTACCTCTGGGAAGAGAGGCGTGAGGATTGGCCATACCCCAGTGGAAACCTAACCCTGGAGCGCCTTCGGCCTGGGCGAACATCGATCCTATCATCACTGCGTCAGCGCCTGCCGCCATGGCCTTGCAGACGTCCCCGCCTTTTCTGAATCCCCCGTCAGTGATGACGGGCACATAGCGTTTCGTTTGTTTGAAGTAGTCATCGCGAGCCTGGGCGCAATCCATGGTGGCAGTTATCTGGGGCACACCTATGCCCAGTACTTCACGGCTGGTGCAGGCTGCCCCGGGGCCGACCCCGACGAGGATTGCCGCGACACCGGTCCGCATAAGGCCGATGCAGGCGCTGTAGCTCACGCAGTTGCCCACCACGATGGGTATTGACACCTGCTTGACCAATTCTTCGAATACGAGACCGTGCTCACTCTTGGAAATGTGCCTGGCGCTGGTTACAGTCGATGCCACTACCAGTATGTCGGCGCCGGCATCCACGATCGTTTTTACGAATTTCCTGGTGTTGGCGGGGGCGACAGCCACTGCGCAGACCGCACCCCCTGCCTTGATGGCCTTGATGCGGGCTGTGATCAGTTCTTCGCGGATGGGCTGGGCGTAAGTTTTCTGCATCAGCGCAGTGACCTCGGTCTCGGGGGCGCTGGCTATTTTCGCCAGGATCTCGTTCGGATAGTCATAACGTGTCTGGACCCCCTCCAGGTTGAGTACTGCCAAACCGCCGAGTTTGCCCATGCGGACGGCAAAAGCAGGGTCAGTCACCCCGTCCATGGCAGAGGCGATTATGGGTATTTGGAACCTATATTTGCCGATGGAATAACTCACATCGGTCTGGTCGGGGTTGATGGTCGTGTCTCCGGGCACGATAGCAACTTCATCAAAGCCATATGCGTGGCGCAGTTCACGAAAATTGGATTTTACCATTGAGGATGCCCTCCCTTAAAGAAAAATCATATCAAAAGGGCAGGCTCTAGTCAAGGAAAATGCATCGAATTCGAGCATCTGCCAGGTACGTCAGGCGAACCCCCTACCCCGGGGTTATCCTCGTGTTATCAATGGTCAAGGCCCATGACACTTTGTGCGAGTTGCGCTATAATGTACACGAGTTATTGACATAATGCCTATTCTCTATGTAGTAGCCACGCCCATCGGTAACCTCGAAGACATGACTTTCCGTTCTGTCCGCATACTGAAAGAGGTTGGGCTGATTGCCTCCGAGGATACAAGGACAACCAGCCATCTACTCTCACGTTACGAGATAAAG
>CAZMDI010000237.1:0-2833 GCA_964564995.1 uncultured Dehalococcoidales bacterium | reverse complement strand
GGTGGTATCGTCTTTCCGTGCTTTGGTGTAGGCCTCTTTGACGCACGGAGCTGCGTCGACTTATTCAGTTTCAACAAATCGGGTGGCTATCTGTACACCGCTTGCGCCCAAACTTAAGAATTTATTAGTGTCGGCTCCGGTGAATATCCCCCCCCCCGCGATGACCGGGATGGGTCTTTCTGCGATCGGTACGAAAGCCTGCACTTCCTGAATAACTGCTGGAACAAGTTTTTCCAGTCGGTTCTCAGGCGATTCGATCTCGTCCGGTTTAAAACCAAGATGCCCGCCTGCCAAAGGGCCTTCCACTACAAATCCGTCGGGTAGATATCCAAAGTCCTCAAGCCATTTTTTGCAGATGATTCTAGCCGCTCTAGCTGAAGAAACGATCGGGACCAGGCGAGTCGGACCTTTTAAGTCTATCAGCCCTGGCAATCCAAGGGGCAAGCCGGCGCCCGAAAAGATGATGTCTATGCCTTCATCAGCCGCGACTTTGACCAATTCTGCATAGTCGGAGAGAGCCACCATGAGGTTGACTCCAAGCACACCCTTGGTTTTTTGACGAGCTTTTTTGATCTCGTTACCTAGCGCGCGGCGACCCGCTGCATCGTAATTCTTGGCGAAATCGGGTTCGAACATGCCTATCCCGGCCGCGCCGATAACACCTATACCACCTGCACTCGCCACAGCAGAAGCTAGTCCAGAAAGCGAAATACCTACGGCCATTCCACCTTGAACAATCGGTACCCTGGCGATATGTTGGCCTATTTTCAGGACCGGCATCCTTATGAGGCCAAGGGTATCTGCAATGTCGGAGTTTTCGGGAAGATTCGGTTTGGAAGATGAATCAGTCGGGTTAATAATCATATTATGTTCAATTTTAAAAAGACAACGATTTAGTGATAGATTATTGTTTTGGATTTTACGGCATGTCAAAAGATTTGGGAAAAAATGTATAATATCGTTGAAGTAGTTTCAATTATTCATTAATACAACAAGTAGTATAGCATCTGGGTTATGGCTAGTCCAATTCGATTATTCGATTTCACAAAATTCCTTGTGTTTTGAGATATAAACTGTGCGGAAAAACGGATTAAATTCTATTTGAGGTTAGAGCAATTTGAGTGGTTACAAAAATCTTTCCAAATCCAGATATCTGAATGGTATTCAATGCCACAAAGCACTCTGGATTGCGATAAATGATCCTTCCCGGATTCCGAAGGTCAATGAAACGACACAGAGTGTTTTTGACCAGGGGCATCTTGTTGGGGAATTAGCGCAGACTCTTTACCCTGATGGAATTAACGTCAACAGACCGAGCATCAGTGAGAATCTTCGCGATACCAAGTCCGCTCTAGTGCTGCGGAAACCTCTCTTCGAAGCAGGTTTTTCGGCAGCGCGCCTTTTTTGTCGCGTTGATATTCTGAACCCCTCCGAGGGTGCAAGCTGGGATATTATCGAAGTCAAAAGCACCACAGAAATCCGGCATGAGCACCTCCACGACGTGGCTTTCCAGCGTCATTGCTGCTTGCTCGCGGGCATTGAAGTCGGTCGCTGCAAGATTATTTATCTTGATAGGGATTATATCAAAAAGGGTGAGATTGACCCTGCCAAATTATTCAAGAGCGAAGATGTTACCGAGCGGCTGTCCGGATTTACCAGCGGGATTGAACAGCGCATCGGCGAAATGCTGGAAATGATTGCTTCGCCTGTTTGCCCGGAAGTTGCTGTGGGGCAGCATTGCAATGCGCCCTATTCGTGCGTTCTCCAGGAAGAATGCTGGGCCTATCTTCCTGAGAATCATGTGATGACCCTTTATTACGGCAAGAAACTTGGAGAGGAACTGCTTAACCGCGGGATACTGGATATCGGCGGTATTCCGTCCGACATTAAGCTGAATCCAAAACAACAGATACAGAAGGATTGTGTCATTTTAGGCCAACCGTTTATCGACAGGAAGGCGATTCGGACATTCTTGGAAATATTGCAGTACCCTTTGTATTTCATGGATTTCGAAACCTTTATGACCGCGATCCCGATTTATGAAGGAACCAGACCTTATCAGAGTATTCCGTTTCAATTCTCGGTTCATGCGGTTAGGTCCCTTGGCGCGAAAGCTTCAAGCACCTCCTTTTTGGCTGAGGGGAAAAATGACCCCCGCCCTGAATTTTTGGCGGCACTTCAAAAAGCTGTGGGGGACATGGGGACGATACTGGTTTATTATGAAGCCTTTGAAATAACCCGTTTGAAAGAATTGGCCACCGCTTTCCCATCATATGAAAGTTGGGTTGATCGTGTGTCCAGAAGAATCATCGATCTGCTTCGACCTTTTAAGGATTTCAGTTATTATCACCCGTCTCAGGGTGGTAGTGCTTCACTCAAAAAAGTTATGCCCGCCGTTACTGGTATCAGTTATACGGGTCTCGAGATTTCGCATGGGGACATCGCCAGTCTCAGGTATGTGCAGGCGACCTTTGGCGAGATATCAGCCGAGGAACGGATCAAAATCAGAGAAGATCTGCTTACATATTGCGGACAGGATACAGGGGGGATGGTGAACATTATAGAAAAACTCAGGCTGGAATCTCTGAGGTTGCTTTAATTTTATTGCTAGAGCTCAAGGGCTTTTTTCGGTTTCAGGGAGGGGTCCGCCTTGGCTGAATTCGCTCATTATCCTGAGTACTTGTTGCCTGAGTTCATCTTCCGGGACTGAGATTCCCGAACTTTTTTCGAGCCTGTTCAGCCGTTCTTCTAGTTGTGCCTGTTCATTCAGTACCAGCTTTATCGCTTCGGCGACTGGGTCTGGCAATCTGCCATGTTCAAGGTCAACCTGTAT
>CAZMDI010000236.1:0-2838 GCA_964564995.1 uncultured Dehalococcoidales bacterium | reverse complement strand
CATTCCCGCCAAAGGCAGAGAAGGACTGGTCCAAGAAGATCAACCGCAAGGAGCGCACATTGGCACGCCAATCCGCCCTAGCTGCGTCATCAGATGCTTTGATCGTCAAGACCAGGGGTCACCAGTTCGACGAAAATGTCACACTGCCAGTGGTAGTCGAGGACAATGTCGAGAGCCTGAACACCACCGTTGGCGTGCTGGAGATGTTGAAGAGCATCGGCCTGTATGCAGATGTGGAAAGGGCGAAGGAAGGCAAGCACGTCCGAGCTGGACGCGGTAAGATGCGTTCCCGACGGTTCCGTACCCCACGCGCAATGCTTTTCGTTGTCTCTAATGAGAAGGCCAAACTGTTCATCGGTGCAACGGGACTGGGATTCAGCATCCTGGTAATTGGCATCCTGTGGGTACGCTACAAGGCCTTTACCAATCCGAAAGAGCACAACCGCATCAAGTACCTTTTCGTTGGATGGGCCCTGCTTGTGCTCCTGACCTATACCAACTATATAAAAAGTCTTGCTAACCTGCCTTTGGACCATATCGGCAATCTCATCAACGCCCTCATCATCAGTTATGCCATATCGCAGTACCGCCTGCTTGACATCAAGTGGGTGGCAAGGACCGGTTTATCCTATGTAGTTTCGCTTCTTTTAGTGATTGGAGGCTCGATCGGGACTTTCCTGATCGTCATGCGGTTCCCCAATCAGGACCTATTGGGCACTGCCCTTCTGGTGGGCGTCGTTTTCCTACTGTTAGTAGCTGCATTCCGCCCACTGCATCTGATGATACAAAAGCTCGTTGACCGCGTATTCTACCCACAGACCTACGAGTATCGTAACGCCGTGATGGGCTTTAGCGGAAAGATGAGTTACATCCTGGACCTGAACGAACTGGCACTTGAGATGCTGCCAACGCTATGCAAGGCCCTGAATATCAATTGGGCCGGGATGCTCCTCCAAAACAATGACAGCGGCGAGTTCGTCCTTAAATATGTCCAGCCGGAACAGGTTACCGCGAAAGAGTTTTCACTGAATGCCGACAGCCTGATAATTTCATGGTTGGACCGCAACGACAGTGCACTCGACCCGAGGCAACTTGAAAATACCCCTGAATTTAAAGGACTCTGGCAGTCCGAAAGAGAGCAACTGACGAACAGCGGCATCGGCATTCTCTATCCCCTGAAGAGCCGCGACCGCCTCATCTGCGTTTTGGCATTAGGGCAAAAGACGTCGGACCGTCCCTATTCCCACGAGGACATCGAACTGATCCGCGCCATGGCAAACCAGGCCGGAGTCATCGTCGAGAACGCTCAACTCTTTACCCGTGCAAACATACGCGCCAATACCGACGAACTGACAGGGCTTTATAATCACAGGCACTTCCATGAACGGATTGAACAGGAAATCGCCCGCGGCTCCCGCTTCGGAACTACCTTTTCATTGATACTGATGGACATAGACCTTTTTAAATCTTTTAATGATATATACGGGCACCTCGCCGGCGACCAGGTACTGCGCCGCGTGGGGCATTATCTCCAGAGTTCCGTTCGCGGAATCGACATGGCTTTCCGCTATGGCGGGGAAGAATTCGCCGTTATTTTACCTGAAGCAAGGCTCGACGACGCCTACAAGGTAGCTGAAAGAATGCGTAAAACCATCGATTCAAAGAGCGGTTCACGGTCGATGCCGATCACTATGAGCGTCGGTGTGGCGAACTGGCCGAATGATGGAATAATAAAAGAGGAGATCATAGGGAAGGCAGACGCGGCGCTGTATAAAGCCAAACAATTGGGGCGGAACCGTACCTGCCTTTCTTCGGAAGTGGTAGAGGCAGGGAACAGCCTTCGAGGGATGGAACTTGATACCAATCCCAACGCACTGAGCATCATTTACGCCCTCGCCGCAACGGTCGACGCAAAAGACCGTTATACTTACGGACATTCACGGAAAGTCAGTGAATATGCTGTTCTGATGGCAGAAGCACTCCAGTTACCTAACGACAGGGTCAACATACTTCGTGCTGCCGGGATGCTCCACGATATAGGCAAAGTTGGGGTCCCTGATTCTATCCTTACCAAACAATCATCCCTCACGGGTGACGAATGGACTCCCATACGCACACACCCGGAGCTTGGTGTGGAAATTCTTAAACATGTTGCTGACCTGGGTAATTGTTTGCCCGCCATCCTCCACCACCACGAACATTTCGACGGCAGCGGATATCCCGACGGACTGAAAAATACCAATATCCCCGTCGAAGCGCGCATCCTTTCTATCGCCGACGCCTATGACGCCATGACCTCGCCAAGGCCGTACCGGACCCAGTTGACACTCCAGGATGCGCTCTTCGAACTTAAAAGGTGCGCCGGCACCCAGTTTGATCCGGACCTGGTAGAAATATTTTGCAAGTTAATTCGTAAACAGCTACTTTCCGATTCCAGAAAATCCGAACACAGAAAAGAAGAATAGGCCCCAAACTTTGTTATCATGAATAATGGGTGTTGTAAGACGATATGAAAGAACGCATCGTTGTCTCCAGCGATCATGCCGGACTCGATTTAAAAACGCACCTCAAGCCGTTCATCGAAAACCTGGGGTACGAAGTCGAAGATATCGGCACTTTCAGCCGGGAACCGGTAGATTATCCAGAATTTACTCTCTCCGCGGCACAGCGGGTGATTTCCGGGGACTGTCAACGGGGGATCATCTTTTGCGGCACGGGACAGGGCGATGCGATGGCTGCTAACAAGGTGCCGGGCATACGCGCCGCTTTATGCTGGGACGAGTTTACCGCCCGCATGAGCCGCTCACACAATGACGCCAACATCCTCTGTCTCGCTGG
>CAZMDI010000235.1:0-2855 GCA_964564995.1 uncultured Dehalococcoidales bacterium | reverse complement strand
CCTAAGCTCAAGCTGGGAAAGGCTTGGTTTATCAACACTTTTTTACAATTAGACCAAAATTTCACATTCTTGGCTGAACCCCCGCCGCACAAAATTCCCCGCAAGCCCTGAAATGAAGCGTTGCCACCCTCTGGGGAGTACATTTCCTGCGGGTTGTCATTGACTGCATCAGCCAATTAGAAAATCGGTGATTATCGTTGAAAGGTCTTCGACGTCCTTCAGGTAGACGAATTCATCTTTACCGTGGATGTTGTTCTCAGTCCGGATGACTCCCAGCCCAAAATCCGTGCCGTTCCAGTCCCCATGTACTATGGGTCCGAGGTCGCCTGAGCCCATCTCTCCGTAGCGCCCATCGCTGCCAGTGACTTTCTTGATAGCTGCAGCAAGTTCGTTCACCAACGGGTCATCACAGGGTGGAACGGTTGGAATACTCATCACCCTGTTTATCTCCCAATCCACTCCCTTTACCTTAGCCAGGGTTCCCATGATCTCTTTTTCCGCATTTTCCAGGTTCTCTTCCGGAATGAGACGGCGGTCGAGAGAGATGGTGCATTCATCAGGTACGATATTCACTTTAAGTCCGCCGTGTATCATGTTGATATTCAGGCGCGGCTCCATGAATTTGAGGCCGGTGTCAGGGTGGACGGGAATCAGGGATTTTCGTTTCAGAATTTGAGTTTTAAGGGCAAGCAGGGCATTGAGGATGGGAACGGCCTGTTCGATTGCGTTGGTCCCCAAGTGGGATAGGCCCGAATGCACCGACCGGCCTTTGACCTTGATTTCCATCTGCAGAGCTCCTAGCACGGCGATCGATACGAAACCGAAATTTGAATCAAGCGAGAAAACCCTGGCACCTTTCACGGGCTTGAGGAATTCCGCCAGGTAACGCAACTGATCTGGTTGGCTGAGTTCTTCGTCGGTAGTGATGACGATAGAAATGTCGTATTTCAGATGTTTATTTTTCAAAGTCTCGAGCGCCATAAGAAGAGCGATTATCGACCCTTTCATGTCGGCGCTTCCCCGCCCGTATAACCGGCCTTCCGCCAAACGGGGTTTAAACGCTGCCCATCCTTCAGCGGGCACCACATCGACATGCCCATAAAATATCAAACGGGGTTTGCCCGGTTCACGGCGGTGACAAACAAGCGCCATTCTGCCTTCACGCCCTTCAGCGTATTCAAGGGGGATAGCTATTTTTTCCGTAACACATCCCGTCTCCTTGAATATCGGTTCGAGAAAACTTACAGCCTGAGCGTAATTCCTGCCGGGGGGCACGCTAGTATCGATTGAGATGAGATCGGAAAGCGCTTTTAGGTATTCCATAAATCCTCCAATAGAAGAGAATCATTCGGCTGCCTGGTATTATAGAACAAAAAATGTTTTGAAGAGTACCAACTTTCAGTAAAATCTCAGGGTCATACCTGCTGACGGGCAGACGGGAAAGTTGTGATATATTAGTTTTACAGGCTAAATGGGAGGTTCTTAAATGATTGAAGTCAATGTAAAAGGTTATTCCCGTGGAATTCCAACCATAAAAGTTCAAAATGCCATGAAGCTTCACCCTGAAGAATTGCTTTATGTGTTGGTTGATACCGGATGGGCCAAAGATGACATAACAAGACTCAGCGAAAATGCCGGATATGCAGTTAAATGCGACAGAAACACGGAAGGCTATGGCTTGGAATTGAAACCGATCATTTGAGATCCCATAGTATTTCTAGGGGCTATTAGATACAAGAGCCGCCCAAAGGGGCGGCTCCGGCTTTATCAGGATTGAGGCCTCAGGAGAGTACACTGACTGAGGGGGATATCCGTTCGTTCGTGTTCAGCCTTTCTGACGAGCATTTTGAAAATGTCTCCCTCAACTGTGGAACTGACGAGTTCATGGCCCCTCATTCTCACGAACCTTTCCATGTTGCGTTTGTTAAGGATGTCGCCAACTACTTCCAGGATTTCGCCCGGTTTGATCTCGGGAAGTTTGTCCTTAATCATGATATTGGGCTCAGGGCAAGTTTTGCCCCTGGTATCCAGTGATGCGACTGGGGTTGATTCAGCCATAAATCACCTCTCTTATGGTCTAACCTTAAATTTAACGTGAGCAGTAGTCTCTGTCAAGTTAGAAAAAAAATACCCGAAAAGTATTGACTTCACGCCAAGCCATACATATAATTTATGGCGAATAAAAAACGTTTTAATAATGCCCCGAATAAATGTCTATCTTGATGTAAGGAGGTGAAGTAACCAACTACAATATTGTTGGGGGTCTCAAGCAATTTGTATTATAATCAAGAGGAGGTCGAAATGTTCGGTTTTCTAGTTAAAAGTAAGTGGATAATACTCGGAGGGTTCCTGTTCGGTGCCCTCGGTGCCATAGCTGTTAATTGGGGCAACCCTAATAATATGGGTATTTGCACGGCTTGTTTTCTACGTGATATCGCAGGTGCGTTAAAGCTCCAGGCAAACGCAGCGGTCCAATATCTGCGGCCTGAAATTTTTGGATTTGCTCTCGGTGCTTTCGGAAGTTCGATGATCTTCCATGAGTTCAGACCGCGAGGGGGTTCTTCCCCGATAATCCGTTTTATCCTTGCGATGTGCGTGATGATAGGCTCCCTCGTTTTTCTGGGCTGTCCCATTCGTATGCTGCTCAGATTTGGCGGCGGAGACTTGAGCGCACTTGTAGCGCTGGCTGGTCTCGTCGTTGGGGTCCTTGCAGGTGTGTTCTTCCTCAAACGCGGATTTACCCTTGGACGCGCTACCAAGATGCCCGCGGTAGCGGGTTACATCATGCCCTTATTCGCGCTTTTACTTTTCATTCTTTTGGCCATCAAATCCGGAGTGCTGGCGTTTACGACGAC